>JAJXTA010000075.1 GCA_021784265.1 bacterium
GGTCGTTTGGTTCACGTTTGGCGGAGCAACGTCTGGACCCCGGAGGAAGTTCTGGACCGGGTGAGCGCGCTCCTGACGGAGAAGCGGGCGACCTAGTGCCGCCCGCCCGGCGGGTGCCTCCGCACGGGCCCGGGGTGCGGGAGCGTTGTCTGGCCTTGGTCGCGAGGCTTGGGCGGAGGCTGTGGCCCGGGGGCTGGCGGACGGGGGCGCGAGGGCGCGACACCCAACTCCGGTGGTAGCCGGCCTCACCCGCGGGCCGCTCGCGGCCGGATTCCGCGTGTCTTTCCCGGGCGCCGCCTCTAGCGTGGCGAGGTGCATCTGGCCCGGCTGCGCCTCCGTGACTTCCGCAATTACTCGCGGTTGGATGTGGATTTTGGTCCGGGTTTTCACCTGTTGTTGGGTGACAATGCGCAAGGCAAGACGAACATCCTGGAGGCGATCTATCTGTTGGCGAGTCTGCGTTCCTTTCGCGGGGTGGGCGGGGCGCAAATGGTGCGGCACGGCCAGCGCGGTTATTTCGTGGGCTGCCAGGTGGTGGGCCCGACCGTGCACGAGATCAAGATGTATTGGTCGGCCAAGGAGCGGCGGCTGGCGGTGGACGGCCAACCGGTACGGCGCCTGAGCGATTACCTGGGGCTGTTGCGGGCGGTGGTGTTCTGCGCGGAGGACCTGCAACTGGTGAAGGGACCGGCGAGCCGGCGGCGCCGGTTCCTGGACCTGCTGTTGGCACAGACGCACCCAGCCTATCTCCCGCTGTTGCAGCGCTACCTCCGAGCCTTGCGCTCGCGCAACGCCCTGCTCAAACAACGGCAGGTCGAGGAGGCGGCGCTGGAAGGCTTCACCCGGGAGCTGGTGCTGGCCGGCAACGAGATCATGCGCCTGCGGCGCGAGTTCACGCCGCGGTTCTCCCCGTTGGCCCGCTTAGCTTACCGGCGCATTGCCCATGACGCCGAAGACCTGCGCCTTGACTACCTCCCGGCGGTGAAGGGGGATTTTGCGGTCGAGCTGGCCAAGGCCCGCGCCCGCGAGCGTGCGTTCCGCACCACGGTCCTGGGCCCGCATCGCGATGACCTGGAGCTGCTGTTGGAAGAGCGGCCCGCCGCCGCGTTCGCCAGCGAAGGCCAGCAGCGCACGCTGGCGGTGGCCCTCAAGCTGGCTCAAGCCGAACACCTGGCCGGGTTGCTCGGCGCGCCGCCCATCCTCCTCATCGACGACGTGATGGGGGAGCTGGATGCGCGGCGGCGCGCGGGCTTTGTTCCGTTGCTGGACCGGACCCGGCACACCCAGGGCCAGGTTTTCATGACCTGCACCGCGGAGAACTGGCCGCGCGAACTGAACCGGGAGCTGCGGCGCTGGCAGGTTGCCGCCGGGGCCCTCACGCCCTGGGCGGACCCGGCGAACCTGCGAGCGTCCTGAAGCCGCGGGAGGCGTCGTGACGCCCGCCACCTCCCGGAGCGGTCCACTCCCCCCGAGCGGACCGGGGAGCGTCCGTAATCCCCAGTTGAACAACCGGGTGTGATACGTCAGATTGCCGCCATGAATGATTCGCCGCGCAGCGACGCGCTCCCCTCCCGCTCCGCCGAGACCGGCCGGCGGGCGGTCACTCCCTGCTCCATCGTGATCTTTGGCGCCAGCGGCGACCTGACGGCGCGCAAACTGGTGCCGGCCCTGTACCATCTCTTCAAAGACCATCTCCTGCCCGACCCGGTGCGAGTCATCGGCTTTGCGCGACGGGAAAAGAGTGACGCCGCCTGGCGCGGGGAGCTGGGCGAGGCCCTCAAGCAGTTTTCCCGCAGCCAACCGGTGGACCAGGCGGTCTGGGAGGCCTTTGCCGGGAACTTGTTTTATTGTCAGGGCGACCTGACCGAGCCGGACGCTTTTACGAAATTGGCCGGGAAACTGGCGAGCTTTGGCCAAGAGCCGCTGGCTCACAACCTCCTCTTTTATCTGGCCACCTTGCCGAGCCAGTTCGGCCTGGTGGTCGAGCAGTTGCAGCGCGTGGGGCTGCTGCATCGCGAACCCCCGCCGCCGGCCTGGCAGCGGGTGGTGGTGGAAAAGCCCTTCGGCCATGACTTGAGTTCCGCCCAAAAGTTGAACAGCGAGCTCCGTCACTTCGCCGAGGAGGACCAAATTCTGCGCATCGACCATTACCTGGGCAAGGAAACGGTGCAGAACATCCTCATGTTCCGCTTCTCGAACGCCATCTTCGAGCAACTCTGGTCACGGCAATCGGTCGAGCAGGTGCAGATCACGGTCAGCGAGAAACTCGGCGTGGGGACACGGGGTGGGTATTATGAGGAGGCCGGGGCGCTGCGCGACATGGTCCAGAATCATCTCCTCCAGGTCTTGGCCCTGGCCGCGATGGAGCCGCCGGTCAACCTCGAGGCCGAATCGATCCGCGACGAGAAAGTGAAGTTGCTCAAGTCGATTCGGCCCTTGCGGCCGGAGGACGTGGCCCGCCAAGTGGTGCGCGGGCAGTACTTCGCCGGTTATGCCGACGGCCAGCTTTGTCCAGGCTACCGCCAGGAGCCGCGCGTGCGGCCGGACTCGAACGTGGAGACCTACGTGGCCATGAAGCTATTCATCGACAACTGGCGCTGGTCCGGGGTGCCGTTCTACCTGCGCATGGGCAAGCGGCTGCCGCTCAGCGCCAGCGAGGTGCGGGTCCAGTTCCGCCCGACCCCGAACGTCCTGTTCGCCGCCCCGGGTGGCCCCGGGTTGGAGGCCAACGCGGTCACGCTGCGCTTGCAGCCCGACGAAGGCACCTCGTTGCGCTTCAACGGCAAGGTTCCCGGCCCGACCTTGAAAGCGCGGCCCGTGCGGATGCACTTCAGCTACAACGCTGAATTCGGGGCCTACACCCCGGAAGCCTATGAGCGGCTGCTACTCGAGGCCATGGCCGGCGACCCCACCTTGTTCATCCGCCGAGACGAGGTCGAAGCCGCGTGGGCCATCGTCGATTCCATCCGGGCCGAATGGGCCGATCGCCCTCTGACCAACCGTGAGTTTTACGCGGCGGGCACCTGGGGACCGGTCGCCGCCGACGATCTTTTGGCCCAGGCAGGGCATGCCTGGCACCACCCCCAACCGGTGACCTGAACCGGCGGGCCACTGGGCCGGTGGGGCCGGACCCCGTGGCGGCCTAAGCTCAGTCCCGGTGGTTGCCGGCTCGCGGCGCAAGCGGTCGCCGGTCGTTGGACCGGTTGCGGGACGCCATCGTCGGCCTGCTTGGTCTCAGGCCGCGGCTCGGCGGAGGCGATCCGCCAGGGCCCGCCAGTCGGCGGTCTCCGGCGGCGCTTCCACGATGATGATCCGGGCCCCGCGGGCGTCGCACCGGTGGAGCTCGGCGTAGAACGCTCGGGCGAACGCGGCGGCCTCCCGCGGCATCCGACAGACCCCGCCGAAGTCCCGGCTGGGCAGCGAGCTCGAGTAGGTGAGCACGTGGCACTGAGCCAGAGCCCAGCCGTGCCGGGCGATCCGCGCCTCGAGGTCCGCCGCGTTGAGCCACCGCCAAACGACCAACGTGGCGTTGGGCGCGTAATGCCGGGGCAAGCGCCCCGGGCTGCGCCGCGGCTCCTCGTCGGCGGTCTCCGGGCTGGCGGCCGTGAGCCGGCCGAGGACCGCCCTAAGGGATTCCGCGTGGATCATCCCGGGGCGGAGCAGTTGGGGCGGGTCCACGCTCAGGTCCACCACCGTCGATTCGATGCCTACGGGCGCCGGTCCTCCATCGACAATCCAACCGATGCGTGGCCCGAGGCTGGCCTGTACATGCGCGGCGGTGGTCGGCGAAAGGCGGTTGGAAAGGTTGGCGCTGGGGGCAGCCAGCGGAAACCCGCATTCCTGGATGACGGCTTGAGTCAAGGGATGGTTCGGCCAGCGCACCCCCACCGTCGGGCCACCCGCGGTGACCACCGCTGGGATTCTCTCGGCGCGAGGCAAGACGAGGGTCAGGGGACCGGGCCAAAAGGCCGCCGCAAGACGGCCCGCCACGGCCGGCCACCGGCGGACACAACGGCGCGCCATTGCCACGCTGGACACGTGAACGATGAGGGGGTTGGTGGCGGGGCGGCCCTTGACGGCGTAGATCCGGGCGACGGCGGCGGCGTCCAGGGCGTTGGCCGCCAAGCCGTAAACGGTCTCGGTCGGGAGTGCGACCACCTCCCCCTGGCGCAGCAGCTCGACGGCACGCGTCACGGCGGTGGCGAAGCGCGCCGGCGTATCCGTCGGCAGGATCACCGGTGGGCGGCAGGTTCGGTGTTGGTCCACGCGCCAATTCTATCCTTGGTCACGGCCGCGAAAGCAAGGCAGGGCCCTTGGACACTCCGATCGGGCGTACGCCCCATCAAGTTGTCCGAGGACGCCCGAGTCGTGGTGGTCGCCCGGTCCGGTCCGGCCAGCCGACCGCGGGGCCGCGTTCCGGCGACCGCGGGGCGGTTCTCGCCTGGATCTGGGACCGCGGTCACCGGTTGGGGGTTGAATCTCGAAAGGCAACAAATTGAGCCGGAGTGAGATGCGCAAATGCTAAGGTTTTCTTAAGATTTGTATTGACCGCGGAGAGAGACGGAGAGAGAGACTCCACCCTATAGGCCACTTCATGGGTAGTATGGCACAACCGGACGGCTGGAACCGTCGTGTCGTGGGAAGGCCAGGCGCGCCCGGGCTATGAGCGCGAGCCGCGGCCCTTCCGCGGGCCCTCGAGCCCGAGGGGCAGTCCAAGCAGGCCACCGGGCGGCCCTCCCGCCTGTCCCCATGACACGCGCTCTCTGGCTTATCGGCCTTGCCACCCTAGTCGCCTCGACCGCGGGCGCGGTCACGCCAGCAGCGTTACCGCCCCACAGCGACCAGTGGGAACGGTACTTCACCCACCCGCCGGCCATCAAACAGTGTATCATGCGCCGCGAGTACCCCTGGGGAGTTTACTACGTTTCGGTGGTTTATGAGGACCAGAGCTTCGTCACCCGGGAAGAGCGGACGCGGGCAGCCCTCTCCGCCCGGGACTTTACGATTTCGACCACGATGGCGTGCGCCCATAGGGGCGCCGAATGGTGCTTCGTAGCAAGCCGGGAGGCGAGCATCTTCAGCGTCGATCCAGAGCGGCCGACGGCGGCGGTGTCGCGGGAGCGGGATGGGCAAGAAGCGTTCCAGCGGGTGGAGCGTAGCGTCCAAGGTGCGGCTAATAACGCCCTGATGGATTTCTTCTTCGGGTTACAGATTTGGCCGCCAGCCGGGGTGAGTGTTAGCAACCACACTCTGCTTGCTCAGGCGCCGCTCGGGGCCAGCTTCACGGCTCAGGTGCTGGAGGCGCGGGACGACCTCCCCACCCTCGTTCGCGGGGTCTTTGCCTACTCCGCCGCTCAGTCCCGGGACGGGACTCCTCACGCCTACACCAACTTCTACCGCTACCACTACCGTGTGGGTTATCCGTCGGCCCGCTACCCGGTGGTGCCGGCCTGGATCGAGTGTGAGGACCCGACTGGCCAGCGCACTGGTTCCATCACGGTCGAGCGGTGGGAAGAGGCCACCAAGCCGCTCCCGGCGCGCGTCTGGGATTACCATGAATACCTCAATCGCTCGGTGGTCACCCTCCACCACTATTCGGACCGCCGCCCAGCGTGGCAGGAGCCTTATAGCGACGAGACCCAAGGGTTCCGGAGGGTTCTGGGGCTTAAGCTGCAGCAGCGCTATCTTCCTTCCATTTACCTCTCCTGCATGGTCTGCTTCACCGTGGCTCTCTTCATCCTTGTGAGGTACGCGCCACGACGGCGTCGCGGCAGAGCGGTAAATGAGGAGATAACAGGTTGAGGCCATCGCCAGAAGCGAGCACAGCCGCTAGCCAACGCATGAACGTTCTCACGCTGTGCGCCACAGTCGCGTCCGCCACCTCCGCGCTCGCGGCGGGCGTTACGGTGGGCCACCCTGGCAGGGTTCGCCCTCCTCCAGGTGGTTTTGGTCTGGCGCTTCGTCAACTTCCGGTGGGCCGGGTGAGGAGAAGTGGTACGGGAATGGCGCCGAAGCGTGGGCCACCGGGGCCGGGCGCGGAAGCGTGGTGGTTGCCTCCACGAAACCCACACCTGCCGGCGCCCGGAACCGGGGTGTTTCACCTCAGCCCGGGGCGCGGACGGTCCGGCGACATGAGCTCGGAGTTAAGTCCAGCAAGGTTTGTGCCGATATACCTGCCGTCGGTCCAGCGCTCAGCTCGGGTGGAGCCCCTGGTTGCCGCGGGCGCTTGGCCTCCGGCGTCGGGGTGGGTCCAAGCCGTGCGAGGCCCCGGGGCTGGAGCGTCGGCGCGGCGCGTGGCGGAGGGACCGAGCCCAGGCCGGGCTTGGTTAAGCCCAGGACCGCATACCTAACCGGCAGATCACATGAACGAAGTGGTTGAATCCCAGCCGGCCGAGCCTAGCGGCGGGGCGACGGTCGCCCCCGCGATGCCGGCGGCCCCAACACCCGCCGAAGCGGTCCCGGCACCCGCGTCTCCAACCCCGCCGGCCAATGGGCAGGTGGTCGAGGCGATCAATCAAGTCCTGCGCCTGATGCCGGGCCGCTGCCGCCTCGCCAACCTGGCCGAGGGCGGCACCGGGCTCTTCCTCGCGCTGGACCCGAACACCCGTCAGAAGCTGGAGGGTGTGTCCGCCGACAAGGCAACCCCGCCGCCCCCGGACCCGGGCTCGCTGGGTCCGGCCAGGACGCGGGTCTTTGTGGTGGAAGACGATCCGGTGGCGCGCCAGTTATTGCGGCTGATTCTGGCCCGGGAACCGCGCTATGAGATGATCCAAGCCAGCGACGGTCTGACCGCCTGGGAAATGCTCCAGCAGGGACTGACGCCGGACATCTGCATCCTCGACATCAACCTGCCCCGCATGGACGGTCTGCAATTGCTGGAGCGGATGCGTGCCCACGCGCGTTTCCAGCAGACCCCAGTGCTCATCTGTACCGCGGTGAAGAACCGTGAGACCGTCATCCGCGCCGCCCCGTTACGCGTGAGTTATTACCTGCTCAAGCCGTTCTCCCCGCAGATGGTCTTGGCGGAACTGGCGAAGGTGGCGGGCTTCCAACCCCGCACCTGAGCCCAGGGCGGGCCGGAGGGTGGCGCCCGCGAGACCAGGCCCGTGGTTGGCCGTTACCAGCCGGTCTGCTCCAGCCAGGTGAGGGTGGGGCCTAACTCGACTCCTTCCGCGAAGCGAATCATGTCGTCCACGCGTTCCCAATCATCCAGCTTGAAGTTCGTCCCCGGGGGAAAGGTCGGGGCGAGGCGCCAGTAATGATCGCGCAGGAGTTGAGCGCACTGGTAGTCGGCGATCCCCAGGTTGGCGTCGAGCAGCAGGTTCACCAGGGGCTTGACCCACTGGGCGGAACCCCAGTCGTGAGCGGTGCCGGCGATGTACGAGAGCGCGGCGCCGGTCCCGAGTGAGAGCAAGCGGACGTCGGCCAGCGCCGGCCGGGGCTGGAGTTCTGCCCGCGGGTCCTGCGTTTGCGCCAACGCCGCCAGGCTCGGGTTGTTGGCCGCGACGCCGCCATCGATGAACACTCCGTGGCTCGGAAAATAGGTGGGGGCGGCGCTGGTGGAGAGGGCTACCGCTACCGCCTGCTCCGCGCCGTCGGAGTCGCTGCCGGGAAAGTTGTGGAAGAAGACCGGTTTCCATGTGCGTCGAGCCGGATCGGCGGCGCCGTTGTCCAGTTCGAAGCTCGGGATGAGCACCCGGCGGTTGAGTTGGTCCAGACGCAGGTCGCCAAACTCGGCCTGAAGGAGTCGTTGCAGGTTGGCGGGGTCGTATTCGGCGCCGAGGAGGTCGCCGAGGTCCGCGACATCACGCAGCCAGGAACGATCGAAAATCTCCCGGCCATGATCGCGATAGAGCTGGAGAACGTCGGAGAGGGATTTGCCGGCGGCCAGGGCGAGGGCGATGATGCCACCGGTGGAAGTGCCTGCCAGCAGGTCGGCGTTCTGGACCAGCTTGGGGGCGGCTTGCGTCAGCCGTTGGAGCAGGGTGAGGGTCAATACCCCCCGAATGCCCCCGCCGTCGAAGCTCAGGATTCGATAGGTCATCAGACCAACCCTTCCAGGATGGAAGGGAGTCGGTCAAGATAACCTTGGAGGCTGGCGCGGGCGAAGGCGCGTTCGGCCTCGGCCTGCTGGGGAAAGAGGATGGCCCAGCCGCTGGCCTGTTGCCACGCCAGGGCCGAAATCTTCTCGGGGTTGCCGCTGATCCCGATGCGCGCGTAGCGGACCAACAGGTCGGCGATCTGGACGGCCGCCACCACCTGCGGATAGAGCCGCGCCGCTTCCGGTTCGTGGTGGAACTGGGCGGACTCGACCATGATGTCCGGCAGGTTATGACTGCGCAAGTAGAGGGCGCCCAAGGCGGGATGGCTGATCCCCAGCACCTCCAACTCGATCCGCAGTAGGTCGTCCCGGCCACCGGCGACGCGGCGGCGGATTTCGGCAAAATGGACGGGGAAGGCCGCGGCCATGGCGATTTTGCCCACGTCGTGGACCAAGCCCGCCACGTAATCAGCTTCGTCGGGCAACGCCTGGGTGCAACTGAGCACCTCGCCGGTGAGCAAGGCCGTGCCAATGCAGTGTTGCCAAAACTCGCGCCAGGGAAACGGGCTGTTACCCGCCAGCCGCTGAAAGTCCTCGATCACGGGAGTCACCATCGCCAGCTGCCGGATCTGGCGCACCCCCAGGTAGAACACGGCCTCCTCGATGCTCTTCACCGGGGTGGTGATGCCGTAATAGACCGAATTAACCAATCGCAAGAGCCGGGCGGTCAAACTCGGGTCCCGCCGGATCACGTCGGAGATCTGGGAAGTGTAGCGCTGATCGGCATTGAGCAGCTCACGCAACGCGCTATTGATGCTGCCCAGGGACGGCAAGCGCGGACACGCCCGTAATTCGGTATTAATCCGCTCTGGGTCAAGCCGTTCGACCGACGGCGGCGCTGTCAACACGTCCATAGATAGCCGTAGAGGTTATCGTCAGTTGGCGGCAAAAGTTTACTGCTGGGGAAGTTATTTGGAAAAACCGGCGTCCGGCCCTCAAGTGGTAGGCAAAAGCTTCCGATAGACGTCCCGTGG
>JAJXTA010000076.1 GCA_021784265.1 bacterium
CTTGCCCTCGTTCCCATAGCGCCACGGTTTGGCGCCGGTGATCCGAAAGTTGTCCCCTTGACAATGCGCCTCGCCCTGCGTGCCCCGCACATGCTCCGAGATGCTGGGCCAGCAGCGGGGGATCTGGCGGCACTGGCTGAACAGCCGGGTGCCATCGGGGTACTCGAACTCGACGAAATGATGGTCGAAGATCTGCCCGTGCCGCTTGCCGGTGCGGACTTGGCGTCCGCCCATGCCCTGGGCGCGGACCGGGTGGCCGCCCTTGAACCAATTGATAACATCGATGTTGTGCACGTGCTGCTCGACGATGTGATCGCCGGACAGCCAGGTGAAGAAGTACCAGTTGCGGATTTGGTAATGCATCTCTGTCTCGCCCGGCTCGCGTTCGACCCCGTCCCGGGAGGTGCCGTCCCAGTAGCAGCGTAGCGCGGTGAAGTCCCCGACGGCGCCGTCCTGGAGCCGCTTGACGATCTCGAGATAGCCTGGCTGGTGGTGTCGTTGCAGGCCCACGCCGACCTTGAGGTTCTTCTGCTTGGCGGCCTCCGCGGCCGCGAGCACTCGGCGGACACTGGGCGCATCGGTGGCGACCGGCTTTTCCATGAAGACGTGCTTGCCCTGGCGGACGGCTTCCTCGAAGTGCAGCGGGCGGAATCCCGGAGAGGTGGCCAAGATGACCACATCCGCCAGGGCCATCGCCTTCTGGTAACCATCGAATCCGGTGAACTGGCGCTCCGGCGGCACGTCCACCTGGTCGGCTTTTCGGGTGCTCAGGGCGGTCAGCGCTTTGGCGAGTTGCTCGGGCCGGACATCGGCCATCGCCACGAGCTTGGTGGGGCCAGGGGTGCTGAGGGCTTGGTCGGCCGCGCCGGTCCCGCGTCCTCCGCAACCGACCAGGGCGATTTTGACGGTGTCGCTCGAGGCGGCGAAAACCCCGCGCGGGGCCGCCAACTCCGCCAGCAGCGAGCCGCCGATGACCGCGGTCGAGGTCGTCTTGAGAAAGCCACGGCGGCTCAGGGCGGGGGTGGGGGTGGCCGAGGAGGCGGAAGAGCTGGGATTCATGGATGGAGTCGAGGAAGGCGTGGGATCGCCCGGGGGGTGAAATATCAGGTCAAACACCCGGCAACATAATTCTCGCTGGAACCGCTTGTCAAAGGCTTCCTCCGGTTCCAGAATCGCCCCCCTCGACATGACACCCTCTGAACCGGAACCGGCTCCGGTGGCGCAACCGGCGGCCACGGGCGGCGCGCGGCGCTGGTACTCGGGGGTGAGTCACTACCAGTGGTTGGTGTTGGCGATTGCCTCCGCCGGCTGGGTGTTTGACGCCTTCGAAGGCCAGATCTTCAACATCACCCGCACCCAGTTGTTGGCGGAGGTCTTGCGCACGCACGGGACCGCTCCGGCCATTAAAGACTATGGCGACCTGCTGTTGGCGGTCTTTCTCTTGGGGGGGACGGTGGGCGGCTTGCTCTTCGGCTCGATGGCGGATCGGTGGGGGCGGCGGCCCAGCCTGGCGATCACCATCTTGATGTACTCGGTGTTCTCCGGGCTTACCTACTTCGCCCAGTCGCTCTGGCAGGTGGCGGTGGCGCGGTTCTTGGTGGCCATGGGCGTCGGGGGGGAATGGGCGGTGGCGGCCAGCTTGGTGGCGGAGGTGTTCCCGCCCCACGCGCGGGCGCAAGCCTCCGGGATTTTTCACGCTACCAGCGTCTTGGGGACGTGGGCGGCGGCGCTGGCCGGGATCGCCGCCGGCGCCCACTGGCGCCATGTCTATCTGGTGGGGATTCTGCCGGCGGTGCTGGTCTTCTGGGTGACCGCCAAAGTCCAGGAACCCGAGCGCTGGCGGGCCGCCGGGAGCCGGGCGGCGACCGCCGCCGGACCGAAGCTGGGGAGTTTCCGGGCGCTGTTGGGGGAGCGGCGGTGGCGGGGCCGCGCCTTCTTTGGGATGTTGCTGGCGGCGGTCGGGCTGGGGAGTTTCTGGGGCGTCACGGTTGCGGGACAGGACTTGGCGAAGGAGCTGTTGCTGCGCAACGGCGTGGCAGCCGCGACGGCGACCCAGCAGGCCAAGTTCGCCTACGGGATCGTCGAGACCGTGGGCGGGGGCGTGGGTTTGCTTTGCTTTGGGCCGCTGTGTGTGCGCTGGGGGCGGCGGCGCACGTTCGCGCTGCTACACGCCGCGGCGTTCGTGATCGTGCCGATTACCTGCTACCTGCCCCGCACCTACGGCGAGCTGTTGGCGCTGCTGCCGGTCTTCGGCTTCTTGACGTTGGGGATCCACGCCGGCTACGCCATCTACTTCCCGGAGTTGTTCCCGACGTATCTGCGGGCGACGGGGACGGGGTTCTGCTTCAACGGCGGGCGGATTGTGGCGGCCTCGACGTTGGTGCTGTCCGGCTGGCTGAAGTCGCTGCCGGGGATGGACCTGCGGCTGGCGATTAGTCTGCTGGCGCTGCTCTTTCCGTTGGGCTTGGTGATTCTGCTGTTCCTGCCAGAGACCAAGGACCAGCCGTTGCCGGAGTGAGCGTCACCACGCGCGGGCTCGTTTGAAGTCCCGCGAGGGGCGGAAGGCCTCGGCGGCGGGCACGCCGGCCTGGAGGCCGCGGGCTTGGGTTTGCAGCCGCTGCAGGTCCGTCAGCGCGCCGAAATCGGCGTCGGCGGCGCGGCGCAACTGGCTCTGATGGCAGGCGAGCGCCCGTGCTTTGGTCTCCGCATAGGGCGTGATATCGACAAAGAAGGCCGGGTCGAAGCCGGTCATGCCCACGGTGTCCATCCACCACAGCGCCGGGGGCGCGGGGAGCGCGGCCGAGGCGGTGCGGCAGCCACGGGAGGCGCAGAACCAGGAGGCGGCTTCGGCCAGGGCCGCGGCGGCGCGGTGGTCGGGGTGATAATCCTGAGGTGCATGCGCCAGAATCAACGTCGGGTGGAACTGCCGGTACACCTCGACGAGTTTCTTTCGCGCGGCGCTCGTGTCTTGCAGTGTGGCATCTGGGTGCTCACCCAGGAAGAGAGCGGCGCGCAACACCCGGGCGCTGGCCTTCATTTCTTGCCGGCGGACTGCCGCCAGCCTCGGGACGGGACGGCGCGAGCGGCCCTTGTCCCCTCGGCAGAGCACACAGACTCCCGTGACGGCGCCCTCGTGTTGGGCTCGAGCGAGGGTGCCCGCGCAGAGGAGTTCGGCGTCGTCGGGATGCGCCACAACGGCGAGCACCCGCTCGGAGCGGAAGGTCAGTTGCATGGGCTAACGCGGGTGCGGATCAGGAGGTGCGGCCACGACTGGCGTGACGGTCAAGGAGGCATCGGGGTGGGTGCGGAGAAACGACGCCGGGCAGGCGGGGGTTAACGGACCGTGCAACGCGCGCCGCACCACCCCGCTCTGCCAGGGCCGGTTGCAGCCGAACCGCAACCGCCGCGCCGCGAGTATCTCCTTCATCCCCACCGTCACCGCCCGGTGGGGGATGACGGAGAGCTCGCCGCCGACGGTGACCGAGTTGATGGTGCGGGTCTCCCGCGAGAGGTCGAGGACCCGGGTCGGCAGGGCGGCGAACTCGCTGGGCGAGAGCGACACCCCCGGTTCCGGTGGCTCGTTAAAGGCCAGGTGGCCGTTGATGCCCAGCCCGCCGCAACAGAGGTCCACACCGCCCCGGGCGGCAATCAGCGCGCCGATCCCCGCGCAGTCATGCGGGTCAGGGAAGACGCGGTGGGCGGGCGGCGGCGCCAGGGCGGGGTCGAGTCGGGCGTAGAACTCCCGGTCCATGAAGCCGCGAAAGCTCAGCGGATGCACCCGCGGCAACCAATCCCCGGCGTCGGTGAGGTATTCGTCCATGTTGATGAACACGGTGGTGCGGCAGGAAACGCCGCGGTGGTTGAGCATTTCCGCCAACAACGGGAACGGCTCGACGGGCCCCACGGGCACGATGAGGGTGGCGCCCTGCGGCTCCGCGGCGCGCTCGAGGATCGCCTGGAACATGGCCTCAGCCAACGCCCGGCCCACCGCCGCGGCGTCGGGGCGGACCTGCACGGTGACCGGCTGACCCTTCCCCAGCTCGGCAGCGGCGATGGCCAGGTAAGGGGGCAGGAGGTCTCCCAAAGGCTTGGGCATAGCGCGGACAAAGTGAAGGGCAAGCGGGCGGAGTCGTCAAGCGCGTCAGCCGGGGGGGGCGGGCGCAAACCGGCTGGCATTGCTCTCGGTGGGGCCGTGGCTGGGCCACACCCCGGGCGTGTCGTTGCCCCACTGCCCCCGAGCGCCCGGGCGCGCCGCCGGGGCGCCACAGGCGACCGGAGGCCGTGCCGGTTCAGCCCCGGTCGAGGTAAGCGCTGATGGGCTCCGCTCCGAGGGTGCCTTGGAGCGAGGCCAAGTAGGCGGGTGCTTGGACCTCCTCCAGGTGTTGGCGGGCTCGAGTCAGCGCCTGGGGCAGGCCCAGCCGCGCGGCTTCGTCCGCGTGGCTGGAGCTTTTAAGAAACCGCTCCAGGTAGTCCACATGCCGCCGCCAGAGGCCGAGATCGACCTCTTGTTTGGCCCGGAGGCGGGCGGCGTACCACTCGCTCCCGCAGACCGCCTCGCGCGTGAAGAGACGACGGACCTCCGGGGCGTCCAGCCCTTTGCCTTCCCAGGTGTCATCCCGCATGAGGTGCAGCAATGCCCGCAGGGGCGGGCAAGCCTGCTCGATGGAGCCATCCTCGAAGTAGAGTCCGGCCACGCGCCGTTGGGTGGCGACAATGTTCTCCATGCCCTCGACAAACACCGCCAGGTCCTGCAACTCCGGCCGCAGCATCTCCTCGGTGAAGACGGCGTGGGGATGGTTGAAGATGCGGCCAAAGAACAGGCGGGTGAAACGGGCTGTGATGCGGTAACCCAGCCGGCTGGCGAGCACCCGTTTGCCGGCGTGGTCAAAATCGCGGCATTTCTCCAGGCACCCGTTGGTGATCAGGAACCGCGGGTCGCGCTCCTCCGCGCTGAGGCGGCACCAGAGCTCGGGCACGAGCAGGCTGATGTCATGATCGACGCGGACGCGCGGGCCGAGGTAACCGGCGGCGGTCACGAACCCGTGGTGGCCGGTCAGGACCCAGGAGACCAAGGCGTTGTTGAGGTCGATGATGGGCGGGAGGGCGTTGAACGGCCCTTTGGTGAGCGCCCCTTCGGAGCCGGCCCCGGTGGTCGAAGGCGATTTGCCGGTCATGCTGCAAATGAATTCCATGAACAACTCGGGCAGCTCGAGGTAATGGATGGGGTTGAACACCGCCAACGGCCGCAGCCCGGGCTCCGGGGGATGATTGCGCCGCCCCGGCAGCACCGCGGCCACCGGGCGCCAGACCGGCTGGTGCGGCGGCAGCCGCCGGCGCAACCGCGCCGACATCGCCGCCAGATAGGTCGCCGGGGGGTCCAACAGGTCGGGGCGGACCTGCAGGTACCGCGGGTTCCGACTGGGCTTGCCCTCGACCAGACGGGGATGGGCGGAGCAGACGAAGTAACCCCCGTTGTTCCCGCCCGCCGCCAGGTCGCGGATGAGGTTCTGCATGGGGGCGGTGAACTGGTGGAAGCCTAGGGCGTCTTCGACCAGCTCCCGCGCCGCCTTGAGGGTCAACGGTTCGTAGTTGCAGAAGAAGTTGTCCGAGCGGGCGAAATCCGCCTCGGTGATTTTGTCATAGCCGCGGTGGATCGCGTCATCCGGGCGCTGGAAGAGGCGGTTCTCCGTGTTGTGAACGAACTTCAGCGAGGCCGAAGCGGGCGGGGTGTCGGTGCCGGGCCCGAGCGCGGCGGCCGGCACCACCACCGAGGCCGTGATATCGTCTTCGGCCTGGATTTTGACCGAGGGATGGAAATCCTGGCGGAGGCCGAAGGTGCGCCAGGAGCCATCCGTGTCGAAGCCGACCCGCAGGTGGGTGGTGACCAGCTTCTGTTGGTCGCACTTGAGTTCGTTGGCCGCCTTGCCGTCGATCACGTCCACGCTGAAGTGCTCCCGCCAGCGGTCGCCCCAAGCCGGTTTGTAATGGCGCTTGACCACGAAGACCAGTTCTTTGAGGTACTGGGGAATGCTCTCCAGCCAGGCGTTGTAGGCCGGGGTGTAATCGCCTTCGTCCGGAGTGAGCAGCTTGATGACCGAACCCAGGGAACGGTCGGCGCCCAGGAGCGGGCGGTGGTCCACGCGGTTGGGGTCCTGGAAACGCCCGCTGCAGTCGTGCGCGAGCAGTTCGGCGACGCGATCAAAGTCCTGCTTGAAGTCCGCGACAAAGACCGGCCCCATGAGAATGGCATCGGTGATCGGCTTGGAGATCTCCGACTTGCCGCCGCCCGAGACGGTGCAGGGCTTGTGGCAGAGCAGGCCCTCAGCCACCGTGCCCACCAGGCGCCACGCCGGGTGCGGGCCGGGTTTTTCCAGCCGCACCTTGTAGCCGGAGGGCCGGACATAGGTCTTGCCGGGTTGGAGCCGGATGCCGCGCTCGGTCTTGCCCCCGGGCCAGATGACCCGTTGGGTGCGTAGCTCGAAGCGGGCGTCTTCGGGTACATAGACGAGGTCCGGGTGAGTGCGGTCCACCGCGTAGCCTTCCGGCTTGAGCTCCAACGAGTCGCGCTGCAGGCGGCAGACCTCGGTGAAGGAATGGCCCAACCGCTTGACATGCCGCTCCCCGCTGAACTCCTGCCCCAGGTCGAAGGAAGTGAACACCAACGCCCCCCCGGCGTGCTCTTCCTCACACAAACCGTAGAGATTGGCGGCGTAACTGATCTGGGTCTTAACTTCCTTTTTGCAGTAACCAAAATAGTTGTCGGCGATCAAGGTGACGATGACGCCGCTCTGGTCGCGGCAGGTGAGTTTGAAGGCCTCCCCGTTGTTGTAGAACTCCCACTCATCCCGCCAGCACATCCCGTCGCGGCGCTGGCGGTCGGTGGCTTCCTCCCAACGGGGGAGTCCGACGGAGCGCTTGGTCGCTTTGGTCAGATGGGGGGCGAGGATCACGCAGCCGGTGTGGCCGGTCCAATGCTCGACGTCCAGGCCGGCATCGTTTTCCGGGAGGTTGGGATCGCCCCCATTGCCGAAGATGCTTTCGACGAAGTCGAGGTTGCTCACCAGACTGCCTGGGGCAAAGAAGCGGGTTTCCATGCTCTTGGCCGGGGTGAAGCCCGGCACCTCGGGGCAAACAACGGGGCGGAGCAGGAGGGAAACCAAGCACTCGGCCGGCTGCGGCTGGGTGGCGGTAAAGGGCAGGCGGAGCAGGGAGCGCGGCGGGTTTAAGGCCAAGCCCAGCAAGTGCGCGAAGACCGCTTTGGGGACGCTGACCTTGTCCGCCGGAATCGGCAGCCCGCCCTCGGCGACATGAAAGACCCCGGCGGTCGTGCGCCGATCGCTCCGCGGATTGTGTAACACCCCTTGTTTGACCCGGTAGGACTGGACCACCTCGGAGGTGAATTCCTCCCGGTCCACCGGCAGGGAGAGGAGGCGGGCCAAACCGGGGTGGTCGAGGGTGAAGGTGCGTACCGGCAGCCGGCTGACGGGGACGTCCTGCAAGTAATCGTAGAGGAAGGATTGGATCCGCTGGTCGGCGGGGCAGAGGTGATTGGCCAGGAGACGTTCCTTTTCCCGGTATTGGGCCACCAGCGTCGCCAGGATGCCGTCTAACCCGCCCGCCCCGCCGGCGGTCACGGGGGGCAACCCGAGCAGCGCCAGTTTGACGTTAATGTAGGAAACCAGATGCGTCACCTGCGGTGGGGCGCTCATGGTTCCTCCGTTTCGAGATAGCGGATGCGCTTATGCACGTCGGTGTTGATCGAGTGATACGGCTGGGTCAGGTTGCCGGGGTTGAAGAGCGTTTGGCGCATATGTTCGGCGTCGTCGTGGCCGATGGCGTCGGTAAAGATGGGGAGCAGGTATTCCACCCCGAGGGGAGAGGGCTTCAGGAGTTTGGGATCGTAGAGGCTCGGATGGAGCCCGCGCGGGTGGATTAGGCCCCAGCGGTCGCGGAGGCGGTTGGCGTCGTAACCCTCGACCTGGAAGCCGTCCTCGTCGCGGTATTGGAGGATGGCGATGGCGTTGTTGCGCCCCTCGACGAGCAAGTCCACGGCCTTGGCGCCGAGCTGCGCCGCGTAAAAGCGGTCGAAGAGGATGGGGCGCCCCCCGCGTTGGGTGTGGCCGACCTTGCGGGTGAAGATGGCTTCCCGGGCGGATTCGCCCCGGCGGTAGAGCTGGAAGAAGCGGTCGCCAATGAGTTGGACCATGCGGGAGCGGAGGGCTTCGGCGGCCCCGCTCAGGATGAGGTTGCCCGCCGGGTCGGTCGAGGTGGTCTCCGCCCCCAATTCCCGCCCTTGCTCATCGACAATCCCTTCGCCGCAGACGATGACGACGTTCTTCTGCAAGTCGTAGAGGTGGCGCACCCGCTCGACGAGCAGCTCCAGGTCCAGCGGTTCTTCCGGGACGAGGATGATGTCCGGCTGGCCGTACGACGTGCCCAGGGCGATGAACCCCGAGTAGCGGCCCATGACCTCGATGATCGCGATGCGACGATGGCTCTCGGCCGTGGTGCGGATGCGCTGCACGCCCGAGGCGGAGACGAACACCGCCGTGGCGTAGCCGGGCGTGGCGTAGTTGACGATCTGGTTGAGGTTGAAGACGGCGTTGGAGGCGGTGCGTTGGTAGCGATAGCCGTGTTTGGCGGTCGGGTCATTGAGCCGGGCCCATTCGTCGGATTCACTCGGATAATTCAGGCCCAGATCGTTGTCGATGGTCTTGGGGGCCAGCACGGTGGGCAAACGTTCCGCCAGCGGCTGGAGGCCGTTCAGGGTGCCGTCGCCGCCCACGCAGATGAGCCCTTCGATCCCCAGCTTGCGCAGGCGGGCCTCAATCAGGTCAATCTCCGCGCGCTGGTTCGGGTCGAGGTAATCCCGTGAGGAACCGATCAGGGTGCCGCCGCGGGTCGGGTCAAGCTCGGGGATGCTCTGGTAGAGCGGGTTGAGATGGACATGCGGTACGCGGGCGTTGAACAGGCAATTGAAGCCTTTGAGCAGGCCG
>JAJXTA010000077.1 GCA_021784265.1 bacterium
CAATCGGCAGATTCGAGGTTGCCCCTTTGGACGTCACCTGGAGCAGTGGCAGCGCGGGGTTCGTGCCCAGTGGCACGGCGGGCGCGGCCGCCGGCCGCGGGACCGTGGCCGCCGCCGCGGCGCGCTTCTCGACCTCGGAGAGCACCCCGTGCCCACCAGCCCGCGCGCGGTGGTTGTGCAAGATGGACAAGGTCAACGAGAGGGCGAGAAAGATGCCGCTGGCGTACTTGGTCAGCTTGGTCAACACGTTGCCCGAGCCCGCGCCGAACAGGGCGTCGGAGGTCGCGCCGCCAAACGCCAAGCCGGCGCCAGCCTCTTTCTTAGGCAACTGGACCAGGATCAACAGCATCAAAAGGAGGCTGGTGACAATGAGAACAAAGGTCAAAAGACCGATAACTAGGCTCATAAATGGTTTTCCGCTCGCGGGGCGCCCGCCCTCCGCGGCCGCTGGCAAGCGGGCCGCGCCGGGCGGAGCCGACGCGCCGGGTCAGATCGAATTCTTCACGATGTCGGAAAAGCTGCGCAGTTCCAGCGACGCACCCCCCACCAACGCCCCGTCCACATCCGGTTGGCGCATCAACTCGCGGGCATTAGCGGGCTTGACGCTGCCGCCGTATTGGATGCGGGCGCGCCGAGCGGTGGGCTCGTCGAACATCCCGGCCAGCGTGCGGCGGATGAAGGCATGCGCCGCTTGGGCTTGGTCGGCGGTGGCGTTCTTGCCCGTCCCGATGGCCCAGACCGGTTCGTAAGCCAGGATCGCCTCCTCCATCTGGTCCTTGTTCAGGCTGGCGAGGCTGCCCCGCAGTTGCCCTTCCAAGACCTTTTCCGTGGCGCCCGCTTCCCGTTCCTGGAGGGTCTCGCCGATGCAGATGATGGGCTTGAGCGCCGCGGTCAGCGCCGCCGCCGCCTTGGCGGCGATCAGCGCGTTGCTTTCTTTCTGGTACTGCCGTCGCTCCGAATGGCCGAGGACCACGTAGCGCACGGAAAACTCCTTGAGCATCACCGCCGCGATCTCGCCCGTGTACGCCCCGCCGCTGTGCTCGCTCATGTTCTGGGCCCCCAGCCGGATGTTCGAGTCCAGGATGGCCCGCGACACCTCGCTCAGCGCGGTGAAAGGCGGGCACACCACCACATCGACTTCCTTGACGCTGGCCAGCTCACGTTTGAGGCCGTGGACCAAGTCCAGCGCCTCGGCCACCGTCTTGTTCATCTTCCAGTTCCCCGCGATGATCAACTTGCGGTCTTTGTTCATAAAAACCTTGGCTCTAATGACGTCCGCGTACCACTCGGCCTATCGCTCGGTCAAGGCTGCCACGCCCGGCAGCACCGCCCCTTCAAGAAATTCCAGACTGGCGCCGCCGCCGGTGCTCATCCAGGTGACCTGCTCGCCCAGGCCCGCCTGGTTCAAGGCGGTAACGCTGTCACCCCCACCGATGATGCTCGTGGCGCCGTGGCGCTTGCTGGCCTCCGCCACGGCCCGCCCGACGGCGATGGTACCCTCCGCGAAGCGTTTATCCTCGAACATGCCCATGGGGCCGTTCCACAGGATCGTCCGGGCGCCGGCGATCGCCGCGCAGAAGTTCTGCACGGTTGCCGGACCGATATCCACCCCGGCCTCAGTGGCGGCCAAGTTGTCGCCCGCGATCACGCGCGGGTTTTGGTATTCGGTGACCGGCCGGCCTTTCTTGTCCACTTTGCCGCCGGCCACCGGCGTGGCGGCCACGTGATCCACCGGCAACAGGAGGTTCACGCCTCGGGCCCGGGCTTTGGTCAACGCCCGCAGCGCCACCGCGACTTGGTCTGGCTCGACCAACGACTTCCCCACCTGCGCCCCCTGGGCCAGTTTGAAGGTATAGGCCATCGCACCCCCGATCAGCAGCGTGTTCGCTTTCTCCAGCAGACGATCGATCACCTTGATTTTGTCGGAGACCTTTGCCCCACCCAGGATCACCACGAACGGTGCGGCCGGGCGCTCGAGTTCCTCCCCCAGGAACTTCAACTCCTTCTCCATCAAGAGCCCGGCGCCGCAGGGACCGCCCCGGGCGGCGACGACCCGCGCCACCCCTTCCGTCGAGGCGTGCGCGCGGTGCGCGGAGCCGAAGGCGTCGTTGACATACGCCTCCGCCGTTCCCGCCAGCTTGGCGGCGAACGCCGCGTCGTTCGCCTCTTCCTCCGGGTGAAAGCGCACGTTCTCCAGCAACAGCAGCTCGCCCGGCTTGAGCGCCGCCTGGGCTTGCTCGGCGGCGGGCCCGACGCAATCCTCCGCAAACGCCACCTGGCGCCCGAGCAGCTCGCTCAGCGTGGCGGCCACCGGACGCAGCGACATGCTCGGCTCCGTTTTACCCTTGGGCCGACCCAGGTGGGACGCCAGAACGATGCGGGCCCCCTGCTGCAAGAGCAGGTTCAGGGTCGGCACGGTGGCCGTGATCCGGGTCAGGTCGGTGATCACCAGCACCCCGCCTTTCTCCTTCAGGGGGACATTGTAGTCCACGCGCGTAAAGACGCGCTTGCCCTGCAGGTTCATGTCGCGAATCGTCAGTTTCGCCATAGCCAGAGTTTCCAGTCCAAAATTGAAAGGGGAGCATAACCCGGCGCACCGCCGAGTCAAACGCAATTCGGCGGCGAGACGGGGCCGGCCAGCCCGGCGCGACGCTCGCCGCGGCGTGCCCCGGCGACCTGAATGCGGACATGGGGAACTCACCCCAAACGCGGTCAGGGGCTCGGATCCCGGCGGCCCGGCCGGCATTGGACGGCGACCGCCGCCGATCACCCGATTTGCCTCGCGCGGCCGCGGCGGTTATAATCGGGGCGTGCCGCCGCCAGACAGCCTGCCTCCGGAGCCAGACCTCAGCTTGAACGGTCTGGCCCAACCGGCCTTGCACGAGCGCGCGGCCGCCCTCACCCGCCAGGAGTTTGGTAACCGGGTCTTCGTCCGGGGTGTGGTCGAGGTTTCCAACTACTGTCGCGAGAACTGCCGGTACTGCGGGATGCGGCGGGACAACCGGACCTTGCGCCGCTTTCGTGCCCGGTCTGAGACCCTGGCCGAGTTGCTCCTCGAGCATCGCCCCGCCTGCGTAACGGATGTGAACCTCCAGGCGGGCGAGGACCCGGTGGCCGTGCGCGAGGTGGTGCTGCCCTTGATCACCACCCTGCGCCGCGAGACCAACCTCGGGATCAGCGTCTGCCTGGGCTTGCTCACCCCGGCGCTCTACGGCGAGTTGCGCGCGGCGGGCGCCACGATCTACATCATGAAGTTCGAGTGCGCCGATGCCGCCAAATACGCCGCCCTGGAGGCGCCCGGCACCCTGACGCGCCGCCTCGAACACATCCGCCTCCTGGCCGCCCAAGGCTGGGTGGTGACCTCGGGCTTCATCGTCGGTTTGCCCGCCGAGCAACCCGCCGATCTGGCCGCGAACCTGGCCCTCGCCCAGACCTTGCCGCTGCGGGGTTGCAGCGTTAGCCCGTTTATCCCCGGTGAAGACACACCGCTCTGCGGCGCGCCCACCGCCCCGGTGGACGGGACACTGAACTGCATGGCCGCTTTGCGCCTGACGCAGCCCCGTTGGGTGATCCCGGCCGTCAGCGCCCTGAACCTGACCGGCAGCGATGCCTACCGCCGCGGGTTACGCGCGGGGGCGAACCTGGTGACGATCAACCTCACCCCGCCCGGCCTGCGGGAGGACTATCTCATCTACAAACGTGCCCGGTTTGTCATGACCGAAGAACGGGTGCTCGCCGTCCTCGCCGCCGAAGGGCTGACCCCCTCGCCTGTGGGCTTGGCGTCCCTGTGCGGCAACGCTCGCGAGCCGGTCCGCCCGTCCGCCGCCCTGACGGCCTGAGGCGGACCGGGCTTGGGCTTGCCGACCCAGAACGCATGAGGCCACGGTCCGTCGAAAACACGCGCGGAGAGATGGGGACGTCGTTGGCTCCACGCCGCCGCACGGCGCCTGCGGCTGGACCCCGACCCGGCACCGGCTGACGTCACCGCGTGCTCTTCCCCCCTCCCCATCCAACTACCGGCCCCCAGCGCGTGGTCATCACCGGGGCCGGCATCGTCACCGCCCTGGGCCTTGGGTGGCGCCCCAACGCCGCCGCCCTTCGAACCGGCCGGACCGCATTCCGCCCGGTCACCCTCTTTGACGTAAGCCGTCAGCGGACGAAAATCGCCGCGGAGGCGGACCTGCCGCCGGCCTTGCCCCCGGTGCGGCTCTCGCCCCACCGGCAGCGCCGCTTGGACCGGGCGACGAGGATGCTGCTGCTGGCCGCTCGTGAGGCCTGGCAACAGGCCGGCTTGCAGGACGGGACAAGGCTGCCGCTGGTCTTGGGGACGACCAGCGGGGGTATGACGCATGGGGAGGCTTACCTGACCCAGGCCCTTGGTTGCCCAGCCTCCCTCCGCCGACAAGCCACCCGCATGCTGAACTATCAAGTCCAACGCCACGCCCTGGACGTGAGTGAAGCGTTGGGCTTTGAGGGCAGTCTCACCGTCATCTCCAACGCCTGCGCCTCCGGCGCCAACGCCATCGGGCACGCCTCCGAGTTGCTCCGCCACGGCCACGCGGCTTGCGCCCTCGCCGGGGGTTACGACGCCCTGTGCCAGCTCACGTTCGCCGGCTTCGACTCCCTTCAGGTCCTCGCCCCCGCTCCCTGCCGGCCCTTCGCCGCCGACCGCAACGGGCTCTCGCTGGGGGAAGGCGCCGGGATTCTGGTCTTGGAAACCCTCGACCACGCGCGCGAGCGGGGGGCGGAGATCCTCGGCGAGATTCTGGCCTATGCCGCCGCCACGGATACCCATCATCTCACCCAGCCTCACCCGGAGGGCCTGACCACCTGGGCCACCATGACCGCCGCGTGCCGGGACGCCGGCCTGACCCCGGACGTAATCGATTACCTCAACGCCCACGGCACCGGCACGCCGCAGAACGACCGCACCGAGGCCGCCGCGATCAACCGGTGGGCCGGCCCGCGCGCCGCTACCCTGCCGGTCAGTTCGACCAAGGCGTGCATGGGGCATCTGCTTGGCGCGGCCGGGGCGGTCGAGGCCCTGGTCACGTTGATGACGCTACGGGAACAATGGCTACCCCCCCAACCGGGCCTCCTGGAGACCGACGGCGCCTGCCGGTTCCCCGTTGTGCGCGAACCGACGGCCGCCCGGGTGACGGCCGCGCTCACGAACTCGATCGGCTTCGGCGGGGCCAACGCCACCCTCATCCTGGGGAAAGGGCCGTGAGCAGCGTGTTCGTTCGCGGTGTGGGAGCGGTGTCGCCCGCGGGTTGGGGAGTTGCCGCCCTCCGCCGCGCCCTCCACACCCAAGCTCCGCTCCCCACCACCCCCGTGACGCGCCCCGGGTGGAACCGCCCGATCCCGGTGCGCTGGGTTCCCGCCGCGGAGCAACGCCCGCCGTTTCTCGCCCACCCGCGCCTGCGCCGCGCCAGCGCGCTCACCCAGCACAGCCTGGCCGCCGCCCTGGAAGCCTTGGGTGAGGACGTCTCCCTGGTGCGGAGCGGGCGACTGCGCCTCGGCCTCGTCGTTTGCCTCATGCCCGGCTGCGTGACCTATTCCCGCCGGTTTTACGAAGAAGTGGTCCGGGATCCGGCGCTGGCCAGCCCGTTGCTCTTTCCCGAAACCGTGTTCAACGCCCCAGCCAGTCACCTCGCCGCGTTCCTGGGGTCCGCGGCGCCCAGCTACGCGCTGGTCGGGGACGCCAGCATGTTCCTGGCGGGGTTGGCGCTGGCCGCCAACTGGCTCCACCAGGGCCGGGTGGACGGTTGCCTGGTCGTGGGCGCCGAAGAGCTGGATTGGGTGGTCGCCCACGCGGTGCGCCTGTTCGAGCGGCACTCGATCCAGGGCGCCGGGGCCGGCGCGCTCTATCTCCGCCCGGAGGCCGGGGGCGGCGCCGCCCCGCAACTGGGCTGTGTTACGGACCCTTTTTCGTTCCAGACCGCCCACGCCCGCCCGGCGGCGGCCCGGGCGATGCGCACCGCCCTGCGCCCGGACTCCCCCCGTGCCTTGCTCTGCCTGGGCACCCAAGGCCTCGCTCGCCCCGACCGGGACGAGCTGGCGGCGTGGGCCGACTGGAACGGTGATCGAGTGGCGCCGAAGCGGGTGCTGGGTGAGGCCTTCACCGCCGCCGCCGCGTGGCAGTGCGTGGCCGCCTGCCTCGCCCTCGCGGACGGCGAGTATGACGCCGCGAACGTCAGCGTGGTCGGCCCGAACGCCCAAGCCATCGGCGCCCGCTTCGTTCGCCCCGCCCAGTGAACGGCGCGCTCCGTCCCCCCCACCGACGCGCCTCAGCGGCCGCCTCGGAGGCCATGCCGCACGATGGCATCGCCGCCGACCTCCAGCACCGCCGCGGCAAGAAGCACGATCCAAACGGCCACGTTCGCGAGTTTTCGGGCTTGCGCCGCCGCTAGTTAGCCCACAGGCTGCCGCCCGAAACGACAACCGAGTCTTGTGAGCGGCTTACATGGACGATATTCAAACCGTTAAACAGCAGATCAAGGCGATGATCGTCGCCAACCTGATGCTCTCCTCCCCGGCGGAGGCCATTGGGGATGACCAGCCGCTCTTCGGCCCCGACAGCCTCGGCTTGGATTCGGTGGATGCCCTGCAATTGGTCGTCGCGTTGGACCGGGATTTCGGGCTGAAAATCCCCGATCCCGATGCCGCCGGCCAGGTCCTCCGCAGCGTCAACACCATGGTCGCCGCCGTCCGCCAGAACGGCCACGGGCCGCCCGCCACCGACGCCGCCACCTGAGGGCCGACGAAGCCGGCCCCGGGCCCGGTCTCCGCCGGCGCGCCGCGCCCGCGGGAGTGCCCCCTTAACGCTAGCGACCCACCAGGGCACAGGCGCGCCGCGGCATCAACGGCGCGGAAAGGCAGCGCCTGTAACTGGACCGAATGCGGCCTTCTCCCTTTCCCGCTCTCTCCTGACCAACGACGGGCGTTGCCCGAGTTTATTGAGTGTTGATTAGCGGACACGTTTGGGCCCCATCGAGGACATGAGCGCGAATCTCCAGAGCCGGATCGATCCCGAACTGAAACGCCAGGCGGAAGCGGTTTTGGCAAACATCGGCCTGAAGCCACGCGCCGCGTTGGAACTGTTTTACAAACAAATCATTAAGCGCCGGGTCATCCTATTCCCCGTTCAAGCCGACAACCCGGAAGATGACGTGTTGAGCCCACCCACCCGCCGCAACCAGGTGGCCGACGAGTTTTGAGCGTGAGAACGGCGCCACAACCCGGCGACGTTTGGTACGTTGAGTTGGGCATGGTGGGCAAGCCGCGTTATGCCCTCGTGCTGGCGGCGCACAGCGAGGCCCGGCTGTGCGCTGGCCGGCGTGGTTTTGATCACCCCACAATTTGCGGGCACACCGTACGGGGTCAGCCTGTCTCGGCTTCGGTCGTTGCCGGAGCGAAGCTCCATCAACATCCAAAGCATCCAGCCGTGAAGTTCACCGAATTCGTCCGCAAAGCTCCCGGCAACCTGGACGCTCGCGTCATGAGCGATGTGGCCGCCGCGCTCAAACGCTGGTTGAAACTCTAAGGGCGTGTAAATAAATAACCTTTACAGCTTTGCCTATGCCCTTGGGCGTATGATGTAATTCCATTCCCCGTGAAAGCGTAGCGGAGTGATGTTGACAGTCGCTAGTTCCTCATCGCTGATTTCCTGACCGCGCGGATACTTGCGCCGATCCAAACGGCATTTCACCGTGAGGCCCTTGGCGGTCCTCGTGTTGGCAATGAGCCGGACGACCGTCTCGTAGTCCCGCAGTGGTTCCCCGCGCCAATTTGACGAGATGAAGGAAAACAGACGATGTTCCACCTTGTTCCACTTGCTCGTTCCCGGAGGAAAGTGACACACGTGAATCGCTAAGGCCGTCTGGTCCGCTAGTCGCTGCAACTCCACCTTCCACAGTCGCAGCCGGTAACCGTTACTCCCACCGCCATCGGCGGTCACCAACAGTTCCCGGGCCGCTGGGTACAGCCGACGGCCTTCCGCACGCCACCATCCGCGGATGGACGCCACCGCAAACGTGGCCGTGTCGTGGTCGGTGCCGACATTCACGAAGCCCCTGTTCCGTGCCAGGTCGTAAACGCCGTAGGGAAAGGCCCGGGGCACCGACGGCGCTGGAAAATCATGATCCATAACAGGCGCCGCGGTCCCCGGGCGCCGCCATTGCCGCCCTTTGTTTGCAAAGTTCCCGACTAACTCCTTCTTCTTGGTGTCGACTGAAATCACCGGCGAACCCGCGGCCATCGCCCGCCGCACCGCGCGATTGATGTGCCGGAACTGAGCGTCCCGGTCCGGATGGTCTTCCCCCTGCTCCTCCGTCTTGCGGTTGCCTTGCAAGCTGTAGCCCAACCCCCGCAGGTATTGCGCGACCGTCGCGTGGCTGACCGGGTGCTGGCGATAGACCAGTTCGCCCGCCAGGGTCCGCGTGCTCTTACAAGTCCAGCGTAGCGGAGACTCCGGGTCCCCACTCGTCAGCGGCTCTACTAACGACTCCAACAACGCCACCAGCCCAGGATCATGGGCCTCCAGCCTCTGCCGCCCGCCCCCCGGGCCCCGGATACGGTGCTCGGGCAGCGGCGATTCCTCCAGTTCCCGGATCCCTTTGGTGATCGTCACCCGGGACAGGCCGCAGGCTTCGCTCACCAGAGTCACGCCGCCATAGCCCAGGGAGGCAGCTTCCGAGGCGGCGACCAGCCTCCTGGCCCGCTCATTCAGATGGGGCCACATTCGAGATAGCTTCTCTCTGAGTTCCAGCACCGAGACCATGCTGGGGAGTAAACTGCAATACGACTCACAACTTGTAAAGGTTATTTTCTTACGGGCCCTTACTTATGCGCTCGCACTTTCCGAAAACTTGGTGCCGCGCAGTATAACTATGCTCACAATCCCGGCAGCACCAAGAAAACCAGTCAATCCCCACTTGTGTAACTCAGAATAAGAAACAACCGCAAAACTCACGAATACCAACCCAAGCCC
>JAJXTA010000078.1 GCA_021784265.1 bacterium
CCAAACGGGTTGCCGATGGCCAGGACGATGTCGCCCACCTCGAGTTTGTCGCTGTTGCCGATGGCGATGGCCGGCAGGTCGTGCGCCGGCACCTTCACGACGGCCACGTCCGTCTTGGGGTCGGTGCCCACGACCTTGGCGGTGAACTCACGCCCGTCCGCCAACACCACCTTCACCTGCTCCGCTCCGTCCACCACGTGGTTGTTGGTGAGAATGTAGCCGTCTTTGGAGACGATCACGCCCGACCCCACCCCATGCTCCACGGGTAGGTGCTGGCGCTGCGGCGAACGCATGCCGGACCCCGGATCGCCAAAGAAGAAGTGCCGCCCCATCCCGGGCATGTCGTCCGGTCCCACGAAGCCGCGGGTGTTCTGCACCCGCACGGTCGTGGTCACTTTAACCACGCTGGGGCTGACCTTTTTGACCACGCCCGCGAAGCTGGTGAGGGTCTTGCCGTCGCGATTCAGGGGGCGGTCGTCTAGGGTGAACTGAACGGGGGTTTGCTTGGGGCTGCCGAGGGCTTGGGCTTTGTGGTTGAAACCGAGGCCCAACGCCGCCAACAACACCGCGGTGCTGAAGGCCACCACCGGCAGCCGGTGGGACATTCGTTGAAGGGTCGCATGCATAATCGTGTTCGCTTTCTTTTGGTTCTCGACGTTATTCGTCTGTTCGTTCTGTGGTTAATGGACACCCGCTTCATGACCACCGCCTTTCATGACCATTACAAATTCGTAAGGCGGTAGGAATCGGGACAGGGATGGCGTGGGTTGCCCCATCTCCGCCCCTCCCGCGCACGGGGTTGTGGAGTTCCGCGCCAGCTGGGCTGGGAGCGCCGGCATGCTTGTCGGCCCTGGCGCCAGCCCAGCCGAGGGCGACCGAGCGAGGGGAGAGCGGGGCCGTGGGTCGGAGGGGTGAAAGCGGTAGAGGACTACCGCACTCCAAGACGCTTCGCGCGCGCCGGGGTCGTTGGTCGGCGGCGGGGCAGAACTACACGATCCTGAGTGAGAAAGGGGTTTCGGCCTCCAAGCTCACGAACCTCTTCCAGGTCATTCAGGACTCGGAATACGACATCGGCTGGAAGCCCACGGTGGGGGCCTACCAGTCGCCCAATCGGGCGCAGAACCTGCGCTTCACCTACTACGCCAACGGGTTCAGCGCCCAGCGCCGGGACCCGATCGACGCGGTGGACACCTGGCAGGTGACCTTTGCCCTCCAGGCGTTGGGGCCGGGAGAGTCGATCAGCCTGGTCAACAACCCGACCGTCGAGTTGGGCCAGCGCCGTGCCCGGTTCGGTCTGCCGGAGGTGACGTTCGAGTACACCAACTCGCCGGCGGGCATGCGCCAGACGTTTATCGTTGACAAACGGCCTCGATCTGGCACATTAACACTCGAATTAGCCATGACGCTGGGTGGCGTCAGCATGGCGATGGACGGGAGCGGCAGTTGCGTCTCATTTGCACGGAACACGGATGGGACCGAAGTGATGCGATACAACGATCTTAAGGCTTGGGACGCGCAGGGACGGATACTGCCCGCCAGGATGCAAGTGGCGGCCCCGGACCGGATCGTTCTGGCGGTCGATGACCGCCACGCCACCTACCCTGTCACCGTGGACCCGCTGGCCCTCGCCTGGGAAGTGGATGGAACCAAAGCTAACGCGCAGCTCGGCTTCAGTGTCGGTTCGACCCACCGTGTGCCCCCGCAGGCAGGAGTAGGTCCTGGAGTAATCATAGGTGCTCCCTATTACGAGAACAGCCAACCCGAGGAAGGCGCGGTCTTTGTGTTCTGCCGATCGCTGACGGGAGGCCTGCCTGCTACCCCCACCTGGACGGCTTACGGCGCGCAGGCCTACGGCCATCTAGGATGGGCCGTTGCCGCTGGTGATGTGGATGGAGATGGATATGCCGATATCATTGTCGGCGCGCCCGACTATACTCTGGCGGGAGTGCAAGGAGGCGCGGTGTTCCTGTGGAAGGGAGGCGCTAACGGGATTGCGGGTGGCGAGACCGGCACGCCAGCGAACGCGGCATGGCAGCATGGCGGTTCTCAGTACGGCGATGCCTTCGGCTACAGCGTGACGGCAGCCGATGTGAATGGAGACGGCGTGAAGGACATTGTCGTGGGGGCGCCCTATTACGCGCGCGACGACAGGGGGGCGGCCCTGGTTTTCGAGGGGCACTTCCTTGGCGTTCCGAACGCCAGTCCGGACTGGTTCCAGCAGGGGAACAGCGAGAGCCTGTTCGGCTTCGCCGTTGGAACGGTCGGCAGCTTGAATGACCCGGTTGCCGAGGACGTAATCATCGGCGCCCCATCCCCCGGCTCTGTGGGAGCCGGCTTCGTCTATGCCGGCGTTTCCGGCAGTGGGTTACAGTCGTCCCCGACAACGACGTTGTCAGGCTCGACTCAGGGCTCCCAGTTTGGGTTCAGCGTGGCGGGTGCGGGAGACGAGGACGGCGATGGGTTTCCCGACGTCGTGGTGGGCGCTCCCAACGGGGGCACAAGTCAGGAGGGGGCGTTCTATCTCTATCTCTCTATTTGGGACGGTTCACGGTACCGCATTTCGGCGTCCAGTGCGTTTAGCGACCGAGGTGGTCAGAGTTCCGCGCATTTGGGTTATAGCGTAGGCGGCGGAGACTTGGATAATGATGGCGCCAGTGACTTGGTGGTCGGCGCCCCGGGCTATCCGGTTGGTGGGGCGTGGTATGTCTATTGGGGGGTTGCCGGCGGGGTCCCAAACCCAAGCCAGCGTTCGGGTTTCTGGGAAGCGATCCACACCGGAAGCGAGTATGGAGCGGCGGTCGCCTTTGCCGAGGACATTCAGTATGGTGGTGTGCATGCTTTCCTGGTCGGGGCGCCAGCTTACCCCATCATCTACACCTCGATCCCGGCCGGCAAGGTCGAGGCGTGGAAGTACAGTTCCTCCCTGACTGCTACCGGGCTAGGGCGGGGCGGAGTGCAGCCGCGGGACTGATCAAGCCTCGAACAGACCTCGACCGTCCTATCGCAGCCAGCCTATGAAGCGGTCCGACATTGGCCCGCATGCGCGAAGGCCTCGGGCGGCGCGCTCCGCGGCGCGGCCAACCTGGTGGGAACAAACTCAGGTTCGCGGCGTAACGGCCGAGAAGCTTGGCGCGGCGGCCGAGCGCGCGGCTGGTCGTCACGGCGGTGTACGCGCGGGTATCTGGATCGCGGGTTTCACGCTGATCGAGCTACTGGTCGTGATCGCAGTTATCGCGATTCTGGCGTCGTTGTTGTTGCCGGCGTTGAGCCGGGCTAAGGCTCGAGCCCGGCGGATCGAGTGCTTGGGCAACAAGCGGCAACTGGGCATCGCCTGGCACCTCTACGCCGGTGACAATGCCGGTCAGTTGGTGCTGAACGACGCCATCTACTTTGACGTCGATGTCCCCACCACCACGAACTGGGTGGTGGGGAACTTTAATTGGACGAGCACCAACGACATGACACCGGCTTTGCGTAGCGACCATAGTTTGTTGAGTCCCTACATCGGGCGGGAGGTGCGGGTGTACAAGTGTCCAGTGGACAACTACCTCGGGCCCGCGCAACGCGCCGTGGGTTGGGTAGCGCGCCCGCGGAGCGTTTCGATGAACCGGTATCTGGGGCAGGGCATTGTGGATAAGGAGGCGGAACTGAGCGACGCCCGGGCGAACCCCTTTCTCTGGTACAACCGTTTGGAGGACTTCCGGCAGCTTTCGCCGGCGCAGGTTTGGGTCCTGCTGGACGAGCACCCCGACGCCCTTTCAGATGGATGGCTCTGCTTTAACTGTTTCTATTCCAGCCAGGGTGCCTGGTGGGACGCCTTGCCGGCCGCCTATCACGAGGGTGGATGCACCTTTACGTTCGCCGATGGCCACGCTGAGTGGAAACGATGGCTGGCGCCGCAGACGTGCCAACCGGTGCTTTACAGCTTGTGGGATGCAGGTGCCCGGGCGCTAGCGGTCTCCGAAGGCCCGCGCACCGACTACGTTTGGCTCTGGCAACGCACGGCTGAGCCGAAGCGGGCCGACTTCAGCGTGCAATAGCTTCCGGGGGCACGATGTGGCGAGTGAGGTCAGGCAGAGGGACACCGCGGCAGCGCGGCGGGGCGCGGTGGTTGCTGTGGGTGGGGCTCGGGCTGAGTGCGGTCGGCCTCCTGGGGCGTCGGGCGTCCGGCGCTTCGTTGATCCTGGACGACTTTCAGAGTGCCCAGCGCTGGGGTTGGACTGACCTGAGCGTGGGCAGTGGGACCCTCCAGCAGGGCGGCGGGTCACTGCAAATGACGCTCCCCGCGCAGGGCCGAGTGACGTTCTTGGCCTCACGGTTAGCCAACGAACCGCTGACGTTGGTGGAAGGCCAGCCGGTGGAACTGGACGTGGACGTGCTCAGCCGCGTGGGGGGCGGCAGCGGATTCGCCGTCTTGGCGTGGGCGCCGACGAACGAGCCGCTCCAGAACCTTCACGGTTACTTCCTGGCGCTCAGTTCTAACGAGGTGCGCGTCGGGCGGGCGTGGGGAGATTATCTCTACGCCGCCACGCCCCAGCCGATGGCGCCGAGCGCGAACGTGACGCTGGCGCTGATGCTCACGCAACAGGCTGGCGACGTGTCGGTGCGTGCGCGGGTGACGGAGACGCGGAGCGGCGCCGTTTTCTTCGATCAGAGTTTCGTTGACGCCGGCGGTGAGGGCCCGGCGGGTTCCGTGGCCAACGGTACGGGCACGCCCTCTCTGGGGGCAGGCCATCTGACGTTAATGGCCCTGGACGAGACCGATGCGCCGCCAATCACCCTGTCGGTCAACTTCGCGAATGCCCGGGCCAGTGCCCCGGCGTTTGTCACCAACCGACCGCCGGTGCTCTGGGATTTCGTCCCTCCCGATGCCGCCTGCTTTGTGCCGCCGCGGGGCGGGACCGGGCAGCAGTCGGACCTGCCGTTTAAGTTGTTCGACGACCGTCCTTTCTCCTACTCGGGGCCGCGCAGCCTGGTGATCGATGGTCTGTGGCTGGGCCCAATCGGTTTCCAGTACGTCAGCGGCTCGGCGGAGAGGGTTGTCCAACTGGACCCGTGGTTCTTGTATGCTCAGGACACCAATTACGTCGTTAGTGTTCAGGCGACGGACGCCGCCGGTGTTTCCACCTCCGTGACCACCCAGTTCGACACCTTTTCGACCAACGACTTGGTCATTGAGGCCGAGGACTACAACTTCGGCGGCGGCGGCTTCATCGACCAACCCGCGCTCACTCCCGAAGGGGCGGCTCCGGTGGCCGGGGCCTATCGCGGCCAGGTGGGCGTTGCCGGGGTGGATTTTGTGGACCCGGCGGCGGCGGATTCGGGTTCGACCTACCGCCCGGCGGACCCCGTTGGCATCGTGCGCAGCCTGGACTACCCTCGCCCGCTCTTCGTCGCCGCTGGGGGGGAGGACCTCGGCTTTTATGATTATGCAGTGAAGCTGAGTGCCGCGGGCGAATCGTTCAATTATGCGCGCACGTTCGACGAGGGCTTCTACGAAGTCTTTTTGCGCCAGTCCGTGGTGAACCAGTCCCAAACCGTCGCCGCCCTGGAGCGGGTGGATGGTGATCCGGGCCGGTCCGCCCCACGGACCACGCTCCTGGGATGGTTCCTCGGGCACGAGACAGGCTTCCTGTTCCGGAATGTTCCCCTGACCGATGAAGTGGGCCGGACGATAGTCATCCCCCTCGGTGGTGTGGAGACATTGCGTTTACGGCAGGTTAGCGTGCTGGGAGCTGCTGCGGTGTCGTTCGTGAACTACATGGTCCTCCCGGTGGTGTCGGCGAGGACACCGGTCCTCGAATCGGCAGCCGTTGTCAACGGCCTTTACGCGGCGGAAGCCGGGGCCGTGGTGGACACCAATGCAACCACCGTCACCGTCGCGGTGCCCGCGAACTCGCCGCGCTTCTATCGCCTGCGCGCGGAGGAACCCGTGCGGGTGAACCAGGCCCGCGTCTCGGGTGGGGTCTTGGTAATCGCCTACCAGACCCTGGGACGGTGAAGTTAGGGGGCGACAAGTCTCCGCCGGCCAATCTGGTGGGGTTACAATCGCGGGCGGTGCAACCTTTGGACACGTCCTTGACGATCAGGCTGGCAGGGCAACAGGCGACGTTCGCTTGGTCCACGAACGTGGTGGGTTTTGGGCTGGAGTCGAGCCCGGGTCTGAGCCCGGCGCAGTGGGTCGGAGTAACCAACCCGTCGCAAGCGAGGGGAGCCCATGGCCGGTGACGTTGCCGCTGGGAGCGGGAGAGGTGTATTACCCGCTGCGGTTTGGGCCGTAGGAGGAGGGAAGAGTCGCGTGCGTGCTGCGGCAGGCAGGGCGGGTCACTCCGTGCGGGCTGGGGTCGTGGAGTTCTGCGCCGGCTTGGCCGTTGTCGGGCTGGGAGCGCCGACATCCTTGTCGGCTCTTGCGCCAGCCCAATCGAGGGTGACGGAGCGAGGGGCGAGAGCGGGGCGGTGAGCAGGAGGGGTGAAAGCGGTAGAGGACTACCGCACTCCAAGACGCTTCGCGCGTGCCGGGGCCGTTGGTCGGTGCGCCAGCTTGTGGAGTGCGCCAGTCCTCTGGCGCTTTGGGGTGACACCGGAGCGAGGGGCGAGAGCCGAGCGAGGGGCGAGAGCGGGCCGGTGGGTCGGAGGGGTGAAAGCGGTAGAGGACTACCGCACTCCAAGACGCTTCGCGCGGGCTGGGGCCGTGAGCGGTGGTGGTCCGGAAGCGGACCAACTAACCTGATGGTCAGTCGTTCCGCAGCGTGCGCAGGTAGTTCCAGATGGCGTCGAACTGTTGGCGCCCGTCCCCTTGATAGAAGGCGGTCACGCCAGTGAACCCGGCGTCATTGACGAAGCGGGGCATCATGGTCCCCGGCAGGAGCCGTTGGGGGTCGAGCACGTAACGGTCGAAGTAGGTGGCGCGCAGGCGGTCGGGGACGTGGGCGAAATTGATGGTCGAAGTGTCGGCGCCCGCCAGGGCCGGTTGGGTCCCGACGGCGTGGCAATCGACGCAGCCCAACGCCCCTTTCTGGATGAGGGCCTGGCCCGCTTTCGCGAGTTCGAAGTTGACCGGCGGGCGGGCGGGTGACACCGGTGGCAGGCCGTGTTCGAGGGCCAAGCCCCGCGCCAACCCGGCCGCGTATGCCGGGAACGCCGGCATGCGGGCCTCCAGCTTCGGTCGCGGCTTGTAGGGGAGGGTGCCGAGCAGGAACTGCTCGACCCACTCGGGTCGCAACTTCTCCCCCGTCCACGTCAGGGGTGGCCGCAGGCGGTGGATGGTCTGGGTTGGTGAATCCTCCGCGTCGTAAGGGTTGGCGGCTGGGGCTGGGGTGGCGGGTTGCCGCGCCTCCAGCGCCGACCAGACGTCCGAAACACCATCCCGCTGATGGCAGGCGGCACAGCGCAGGTTGCCGAACTGGCGGGCGGCGAACTCGGGCCAAACCCGGCGCCGGAGGGAGTCGAGATCGTGGGCGAGGAACCGTTCGAGGGCTTGGCGCGCTTCCGGCTCGAAACCGAAATCCGGGGCCCGCCCGCGCTGGGCCGGAGTTGGGGCCAGGCAACCGGTGGTCCACTGTTTGCCGGCCAGGCGGTCCACGGAAGGGGCGGGGGCGGTCTGCGGCACGCCGGGGAGGGTATGGCAACTCACGCAGCCCAGAGTGACGAAGCTCTGTCGGCCCCGGGCGGCGTCGCCGCCAGCCGCGGTGGAGGCGGCCCGGGAGGCGGGCTCGGCCCGGGCGCGCAGATAAGCGGCCAACGCACTCGCCTCGGCCCGGGTCAAATGAAAGTCCGGCATCCGCGTCCAATGAAAGGTCTGCTGGGGTGCGGCGAGGTATTCGGCCAGCGCGCCGCTTCGCCATTTGAGGTTGAGGTAGGCGAGCGAGAGGCGTTGGTCCTGGGGCAGGGGTTGGTCACCCGGCAGGTGGTGGCAGGCGGCGCAACCCAACTTGGCGTAGAGGCTCTCACCGGCGAGTTTGTTGGTCGAACCGTCGGTGTTGATTGGCGGTGCCCCGCCACCGCCCGCGGTTTGCGTGGCCAGGTAGGCGGCCAGGTCGCGTGCCCGCGTCGCCACTTCCGCCGGGGTCCCGCTCAGGCAACGCGGCATCCCGGCCCCCTCGAGGTACCGCGTCGGCTGGACGATCCAGTCCGCCACCCAGGCTTGGTTCAGTCGCCGACCGCAGGAGTCGAGGGCCGGGGCGTCGGCGGCCAACTCCGGCATCGCGTCCGGCCCGAAGGGCGCCGCCGGGGCATGGCACGCGGCGCAGTGCCGGGTGGCAAACAGGTCCCGCCCCAAACGCCGCGTTGCGCCCGTGGCCAACGCGGGGGCGTCGGCGTCGTGCACCAAGGCCGTGGGTGGCACCAGCTCCAGCGGCACGCCCGCCGCCGACCAGTACAGCCGGAAGCTGGCCTCCCCGGCGGGCGGGCTTTCGTAGGTGACCTCCAGCCGGTTCAGACCCGCCTCGAGCGGGAGCCGCGGGCGCGCCGGCTCCGCCGGCGGCGTCAGCCCGGCCGAGCGCGCCTGCTGGAAATGGGCCGCCAGCACCTTGGCGACATAGCTCTCCCCGTCCTCCATGACGGTCGTCGCCACCTGGCCATTGACGCGGACGGCCACCGCCCCGCGCCCCACGGCGTGGAATTGATAGACGCCGTTAAGATCCAACTTAAGAAATCCCGACCATTGCGCCGTGAACGGGCCGCCGGGCAGGAACGGAGTCGGCGGCTGGCCGGCGGCGACACGCAGCGCGACGAGGCGCGCCCGGCGCGCATCCGTCGCCGGGCCAACGGTGGCCGTGGCGGTGAAGGTCTCGAGGAGGCCGGGGGCGGGATGGGCCAAACGGGGTTGGTGGCGCGCGGCGGCCACGACCCACGGCGCGCCAAGGAGGTCGGCGCCGGAGCGATGACCCAAGCGGTGGAGGGTATTGTGCACGTACGTGGGGGACGGGTTGCCGTCGGCGGCTTTGAGGTTCATCTGGATGTTCGTTTGCATGACCGGCG
>JAJXTA010000079.1 GCA_021784265.1 bacterium
TTCGAGCCGGGCGGCTCCCGCCCTTCATCTGCGTTTGGGCTTACGCCGGCCGGCACAGCTTCGACACCGATTACGCCGACGGCTCGGTGCGGCCCGAGAGCGTCCTGATCCGGGAACTGATTCCGCGGATCGATGCCCGCTGGCGGACACGCGCCGAGCGGGCCCATCGCGCCCTCCAAGGTTGGGGTATGGGTGGGGCTGGGGCACTCCGCTTAGCTTGCCTCCACCCGGAACTCTTCGGCTCGGTCGCCAGTCTCAGCGGCGCCTTCGAGGACCGGAGCTGGATGCAGGCCCGCTATCCAGAACAGTTCGTCGAGCAATATGGTACCGCGGCCCGCTTCGCCACCAACACTGTCTCGGCCTTGGTCCGCACCCGGGCCAAGGCCCTGGCCTCGATGGCCATCTATCAGATGGTCGGAGACCGGGACCCCCGCTTGGAAGCCAACCGCCGCCTGGATGCCCTGCTGACCTCCCTGCACGTGACCCACCAATATACGGAATTCCCCGCGTTGGGGCACGATCCCGACGCGCTCTGGAACACCGCCGGGATCGACCTCTGGGGCTTTCACGCGCGCGCCTTCGCGCACCCGGCCTCGGTGGCCGCCTCGCCCCCCTGAGGCCAAGCCCGGGGGCGGGTCGTCATTCGGGGTCGGGCGGCAGTGGCTCGGAGAGCCGTTCCACTGCCAGTGCCCGCCCGGTGTTCGAATCCACGTCGATCTGCACCCCCTGGAGGAAGATGCGATCGGACGCCACCTCGAAGCGCTGGGGCGTGCAGGTCAGAAACCGGTTGAGGACGGGGGTGATGCGACGGCCGAGCACGCTCTCGTGCGGTCCGGTGAAGCCGGCATCGGTCAAGTAGGCTGTGCCGCCAGGGAAGATTTGCTCGTCGGCGGTCTGCACGTGGGTGTGGGTGCCAACGACGGCGCTGACCTGGCCGTCCACGAGCCGGGCCAGGGAGATCTTCTCCGACGTCGCTTCGGCGTGCACATCGACGACAATGATGGGGGTGATCTCGCGCAGGCGCCGCACCTCGGCCTGGAGACAGAGGAAGGGGTTCTCGAGGTCGGGCATGAAGACCCGGCCCTGAACATTCACGACGGCGACGGGAGGTTGGTTGGCCGCTTGGAAGATGCTGCTGCCGTGGCCGAGGGTGCCCGGTGGATAATTGAGCGGGCGCAGAAAGCGCGGCTCGTTCTGCAACAGGGCCGTGACCTCCTTTTGGTCCCAGAGGTGGTCGCCCGTCGTAATGATGTCCACCCCGGCGGCGTAGAGCTCGGCGGCGGTCTTGACCGTGATACCGGAGCCGCCGGCGCTGTTTTCGCCGTTGGCGATCACCATGTCGGCGCGGCGGTGATGGCGGAGTTTGGGAACCAACTGGGTGATCGCCCGACGCCCCGGTTCGCCGACCACATCCCCGATGAACAGAATACGCACGACCTGACAGTAAGCGAGGTGGTTCGGCATTGCGCAAGGCGCGTTTTTCGCGCGCTATTGCGCGAGGCTCCGCCCACTGGTTAAGTAGGGGGGTGTTGGCGAGCGAGCGGACGCGAATCACGTACCGTCTGGAGCTGCGGCGCGCGGTGGCCAGCGGCGCCCTCGAGTCCGGCGGCAGCACGTTTCTCCTCTTGATCGCGGTGCGCTGGTTTCAGGCGGGGGCGACGGCCAAAGGGTTGGTGGCCGCGGGCGGGAGCGCCGGATTGTTGTTCAGTCCGTGGGTGGTGTCCCGGGTGGCCGCGCTCGGCTGGCCCGCCACGCTGGCCGCGGCGCGCTTGGCGGCGGTGGGCGCCGGGTGTTTCGTGGTGATGGCGGCGCTCCCTTGGTTGCCGGTCTATGTCGCCGGCTGTCTGCTCAGCATGGCCGCGGCCGCTCTGGCCGCGCCGCTCCTGGCGCAGGTGTACCAAGAGAACTACCCGGCGGCGCAACGCGGTCGCTTGTTCTCGCATGCGGTGATGGTCCGGATCGGGTCGGTGGCGCTATGCAGCGAGCTGACGGGGCGGTGGCTGGCGGCGGACCTGGGCCAGTTCCGCTGGCTGTTGCTGGTCTATGCCGCGGCCTTTGCCTACGGGAGCCGGTGCCTGGCCCGCTACCCCTCCCGCCCCCTGGCCGATGCGGGCGGTTCCCATCCCTTTCGGGCGATGCGGTTCGTCCGCCAGGACCGGCTCTTTCGCCAAACCCTGATCTGCTGGATGCTCATGGGTTTTGCCAACATGATGATGCTGCCCATGCGGGTCGAGTACCTGGCCAACCAGCGCTACGGGCGCGCCTTGGATACCGCGGTCATCGCCTTCCTCATCGGGGTGTTGCCGAGCCTGGCGCGGCTGGGGATGTGCCCCGTCTGGGGCCTGCTCTTCGACCGGATGAACTTTTTCGTGCTGCGGGTCATCGTGAATCTGGGCTTTGCCCTCGGGGTGCTCGTGTTCTTCTTGAGCGGGTCCTTCACCGGCTTGGTGGTCGGGGCGGTGGTGTTTGGCATGTCCAACGCCGGCGGGGACGTGGCGTGGGGGCTCTGGGTCACCAAGTTCGCCCCACCGGCCCATGTGGCGGACTACATGTCGGTGCACACGTTCTTCACCGGGGTGCGGGGCGTGGTGGCGCCGCTGGTGGCCTTCCACTTCGTGCGCGGCCTGCCGCTGGCGACGCTGGGCTGGATCAGCGCCGGACTGATGGTCGCGGCCAGCGTGCTGCTCTTGCCGGAGATCAAGCATGGCTGGCGCCTGGGGCGGGGGGCGGCCCTGCTGGAGGAAGTGGTCGAGTAGATTGCGTTTGACCGGCGTGCGGTCGCCCGATTAGGGTTAATGCTTACGTTTGTCGTAGCGCTATGTTTGCAACCATCCGAAAACACCAAACCTGGCTCTGGGCCGTGATCATCGGCGCGGTCATTGTCAGTTTTGTGATCTACTTCACCCCGACGGGCCGGCAGGGCGGCGGCTACGGCCCCACCGGCAGTCTGGGCACCATCAACGGCCATCCCATCTCCCGCAAACAGTACGCCGAGGCCCAAGTGGAAGCCCAGTTGACCTTCCTGATCCGCTACGGCAGTTGGCCCGACAAGGTTGAAGCTGATAAGTTCGAGTTCAACCTCGACCGCGAGGTTCGCAATCGCCTGGTGATCCTCGAGAAACTCAAAGACCTGGGGATCCAGGTGGACGAGAGTGCGGTGGCCAATTGGGTCATCGAGAAGTTCACGGACCGTAACCGGCCCGGCTCCGCCGGGGCCAACTACGCGGCCTTTGTGCGCCAGCGCCTGCCGCGCTACGGGATTAGCGAAGCGCTCTTCGAGCGGTTCGTGCGCCACGAGGTGGGGATTGTGCACCTGGTGGCGGTGGCCGGGCTGCCGGGCCAACTGATCACCCCGCGGGAGGCGCAGGAGCTCTACCGGCAGGAACACGAGCAGATCGAGGCCGAGGCGGTGCTCTTTTCTTCGACCAACTTCCTGGCCCGGGTGCGGGTCGAGCCCGGCGCGCTGGGGCAATTCTACACGAACCGGGAGAGTCTCTACCGCATCCCCGACCAGGTGCGGGTCAGCTACGTGCGTTTTGACCCCACGAATTACCTCGCCCAGGCCGAGGCGGTGCTCGCCAAGATCAGCAACCTCGACGCCCAGATCGACGCCAAGTACCAGAGCAGCCGGCCGGAGTATTATGTGGACGCCGAAGGCCACGTCATGCCTCCCGAGTTGGCAAAACAACGCATCCGGCGCGAGGCCACGGAGGGACAGGCCCTCTTGCTGGCTCGCAAGGCCGCCGCCCTGTTCGGCACCGCCTTGGCCGAGGTGCAGCCGGCCAAGGCCCAGAACCTCGATACCCTGGCCGCGGCCAGCAACCTCACCGTCAAAGTCACCGCTCCCTTCGACGAATACGGCGGCCCCGCCGGGCTCAAGGCGCCGGAGAGCTTCACCAAGACCGCCTTCCTGCTCACCCCGAGCGACCCGCTCTCGCCCACTCCCTTGGTGGGTGAAGACGGGGTGTATCTCATCGCCCTGAAGGAGCGGCTCCCCAGCCGGCTGCCGAGGCTGGACAGCATCCGCCCTCGAGTCCTGGGGGAGTTTTACCAAACGCGCGCGACGGAGCTGGCGCGCGAGGCCGCCACCAATTTCGCCACGGCCCTCACCAACGGCTTGGCGCAAGGCAAGCACTTCGCCGAGCTCTGCCGGGCCCAGAACGTGATTCCCACCCCGCTGCCGCGCTTCTCCTTGAGCACGCAGAGCTTGCCCGACCTGGACCCGCGCTTGGACCTGGACCGGCTGAAGGCCGCCGTCTCCGGCTTGGCCGCCGGCAAGGCCAGCGGACTCAAGCTCACCCGCGACGGCGCGACGATCCTCTATGTCAAAACCCGAATTCCGGTGGCCGACTCCGAATTGGCCCAAGCCCTGCCCAAGTTCCTGACCGATCTGCGCGACTCCCAGCAGTTCGCCGCCTTCAACGAGTGGTTCCGCCGCCAAGCGGAGCTGACGCGTGTCCGCACGACGACCGGCCGCGACCAGGCGGAGTGACGCCCCGCGGCCCCGCCTAGCCCGCGAAGTCGTCGGTTGGGTCCTCGTCTTCCTCCTCTTCCTGTTCCTCGATCTGCTGGCGGATCCGTCCCGAGATGCGGGGGCGCACAAAGCCGTAGATTAAATAGATCGTAAAAATGAGCGGCAGGACGACGGGCAGGATCTTCTCCCGCAACACCAAGAGCGACCCGATGAACAGGATCGCCACGATCAGTTTGGCGAACGGCTGCCGCGTGCGCAAATCCAACGCCTTGAAGGACGGGTATTTGACCTCGCTCACCATCATGATCGAGAGCAGCAGGAGCAGGATCGGCAGGCTGTAACGCCAATTGCCGGTGGGGAAATCCCGATCCTCCCACCACATCAGGAACAGGGTCAGTGACGCCACCAAGCCGGCGGCGGCCGGGATGGGGAACCCGACGAACTCCTTACCCCCACCGCCCTTGGCGAGGGTGGCGAGGCAATTGAACCGGGCTAAGCGTAGGGCGCCGCAGATCAGGTAGATCGAGGCGATGAACCAGCCGATCTCCTGGTGCTGGACGAAGACATCCTTGAGCACGATCCGATGCACCAGGAACGCGGGGGCCGCACCGAAGGAGATCAGGTCGGCCAGCGAGTCGAATTCCCGCCCGAAGGGGCTCTCGCGGCCGCCCCAGCGGGCCACCCGACCGTCCAGCATGTCGAAGATGCAGGCCAGCAGGATGAAGAACAGGGCGTTGCGAATCACCACGTTGAAGTTCGGGGCATTGACATCGGCCTCGACAATCTTGGTGAGCGCCACGAACCCGCAGAAGAGGTTGCCCCCAGTGAGCAGGTTGGGTAGGAAGTAGATGCGCAGGCGGGGGGTCGGCGGGCGGTCCCCCGGCATCGGGGCTGGAGCGCTCATGCGGGCGGGCAGGGGCGGAGCGCCACCACCGTTTCGCCCCCGCGGACCCGGTCCTGGAGGCGGACCTGGATCTGGCAGTCGCCGGGGAGGTAGAGGTCGCACCGCGAGCCGAACTGGATCAGGCTGATCCGCTCGCCGCGCTCGACGGCGTCCTCCACCTTCACCCAGGGCACGATCCGGCGGGCGATGGCGCCGGCGATCAAGCGCACCGCGACCCGTTCACCGGGACGCTCGCTGGATTCGAACCCGACCAGCACATTTTCATTGTAGGCGGCGGAGTCGGTGCGCATCGCGTTGAGGAATTGCCCCGGGGTATGCTCGCACAAAGCCACCCTCCCGGCCACCGGGGCGCGCTGCACATGCACGTCGAACACCGACAGGAAAATCGAGATGCGCCGGCAGCGCCCGGCGAGGAACGGCGGCCCCTCCAACTCATCGATGACGTCCACGGTCCCGTGCGCGGGGGCCACGATGGCCTCCGGCGTCCGCGGGACGGTCGGGCTAGGATCGCGAAAGAAGTAGAAACAGAAGAAACTGAACACAACCCACAGGCCGAAGAGCACACAGACCAGCCCGACGATCAGCTCGCCCAGCAGCTTGGCCAGAACGCCCCCCAAGGCTAGGGCCAGCAGGCCGAACAGCGTCCAGTAGATCAACTTCAGGGCGGCGCGACTCGCCCTGCCCGCGTGTTTCATCGCTTAAGTGTAACCGCTACGCTCGGCTTGGGAAGCGGATAAATCGCCCGCGAAAACGCCGGGGCCAGACGCGGGCTACGTCCTTCCCTCCCTGCCGAGCCCTGGCGCGTACAAGCCCTCACCCCTTCGGCGGGGGCGCCGCCGCCCAGTTCGGCTCCCCTCGCGCCGGCGGGGCGGCCCCTAACTGGCCCCGGGCACGTCGATGATCTCCGCGTGGAGCTCCAACAAGTCCAGGACTTTGACGCTGATGATCTGCTCGTAGATCTGCTCCAGCCCGCCGCTCTCCTGCAGGCGGCGGAGCATTTCTTCGGGCCGAACCTTGTTTTGCGCCGCCAGCACGCTGACCCGGTAAAACACTTCTTCCTGCGTGGCTTTGATCTCCTCCTTCTCCGCGATGCGCCGCAGGATGATCGAGGCCTTCACCCGCTCCCGGGCGCTGTTGGTGGCGGCGGTGTAGATCTCGTCCTTGTGCTGCTGGATCGCTTGGGAAGGAATGCCCCGATCCTGATTGGTGCGCACGATGTCATAGACGGCGTTCCGGGTGGCATGCTCGACGAGCGAGTCCGGTAATTCGCAACTGACTCGCCCCACCAGCGTGCCCACCAGTTGGTTGCGGACCGTGCGTTTCTTGTTGAAGGTGAGTTCGTTCTCGAGGTCTTTGCGCACGCCAGCCCGCAGCTTGGCCAAGTCTGGGGCACCGTAGCTCTTGGCCAACTCGTCGTCCAACGGGGCCAGCACCTTCTCTTTGACCTGAAGGATTTCGACCACATACACGCCCGCCTTGCCCGCCACGGGTTGTTCGACGAAGTCCGCTGGGAACTGGACCTGCACCGTACGCCGCTCCCCCGCCTGCGCCCCGAGCAATTGGTCGGTGAATCCGGGGATGAACGAGTTCGGCTCGACGTGCAGCCAGAATCCCTTCTCCGTCGTCAGCCGCCGCGCATTGGGGGCGAACTCGGTGATGGGCTTGCCCTCGCAGGTGCCGTCGTAGTTGACCACGACGTAATCGCCGCTTTGCACCGGGCGGGTCACGTCTTGGAAACGGGCGCGTTCGTCCCGAAGCAGGTTGAGCGCACGATCCACGTCCTCGTCGCTGACGGCTCGGGTGTCCCGCCGCAGCGGCAGTTTCTTGTAGTCGGGCAGCTCGAACTCCGGCTCCGTCTCCATGGTCGCCGCGAACTGGAGGGCCTGGCCCCGCCCGAATTGGATCTCCTCGATGTCCACCTTCCCCACGGGATGAAGATGCTTCTCGGCGACCGCTTTTTGGTAGGCGTCGTTGATCAGCCGCTTCTTGACCTCCTGGTCCAGCCGGCCCGCTAAGGCCCGTTGAACCAGATCAAGCGGGGCTTTACCGGGCCGAAATCCGGGCACGCGCACTTGGCGTTGCAGGTCCCGGGTGACCGACGTGAAAGTGTCGTCCACGGACTGCACGTCCACTTCCACCCGCATCAGTCTCTTGCAGGGGGCGAGTTCTTCCACCGTTACATTCACAGAGTGCCTTTCAGATCAAGATTCTGCCACCCTGCGGTTGTTGCCGTCGGCAGGGCTTCGCGCATGTCGCTGCGAGCCCATCACGCTAGGTGGCGGCAGCCGGGACGTCAAGCTTCGGTTGGCGCTTTTTAGCCACCGGCTTGAACCGGTTTTTTGGGGGCACTAGCCCTGCCAGTTTGGGCGAGGGTGCTCGGCGCCGGAGGCAATCGTGATCGTTGACCACCTGGGGGTTGCCCGCCGCCGCGGCGCGTGCCCGCTGGCTCGGCCGTCCGCCGATCGCGGTCGGGGAGGTCGCGCCACCGAACCGTCAGGTTCGCGGTTCAGGGGGTGGGCATTTTGGCGCAGTGCCACCAGGCTCAGCGGGCTGAAACAGTCCCGCTGGCCCCGCGTGCGCGAGCCCGTGGCGGGGTTTTCCACCGGTCAAAACGGCTTGACAGCGGGCGGCCTTTGAAATGAGGCTCTTCACATTAACTGGTTTCATGCCTTGTGGATCATGTTTGGGCGGGCGGACCTAGCCCTCTGTGCGTGCGGGAGGGGGGTGGCCGTTGGACTGACGGCTTCTGGGGCACGGCGACTGATCGCGATAGATGGGAGTCTTTCTGTCAGATATGAATCGTGATGAGCAAAGAGCGGTGTTGGGTCCTCTCCACGAGGCGGCGCCGGTGTCGGTGGCTGGGGCGCTGAGGCGAGCGGGGTCAAGCCCAGCGGGCGCTACTCCCTCCCGCCGCAACGGGCCACCGGAGCTGCCGCCGTTGTTCCGGAAGGCGCGGCTTTACACCAGCGCGGCCAAGGTACGGGCCCTCGGGCTCTACCCGTACTTCCGCACGATCACCTCCGCTCAGGACACCGAGGTCATGATCAACGGGCGGAAGGTGTTGATGCTCGGCTCCAACAGCTACCTTGGCCTCACTAGCCATCCCCAGATCAAGGAGGCCGCTCGGGCGGCGGTGGAGAAATACGGGACAGGATGTGCCGGTTCGCGCTTCCTCAACGGTACCCTGGATATTCACCTGGAGCTCGAGGAGGCGTTGGGCCGCTTGGTGAACAAGGAGGCCGTGTTGCTCTACAGCACCGGTTTTCAGGTGAACCTGGGGGTCATTAGCGCCTTGGTGGGAAAAGGGGAGTATATCCTGGCCGACAAGAGCAACCACGCGAGCATTGTGGAAGGCTGCCTCCTCTCCCAAGGCGAGTTGATCCGGTTCCCCCACAAGGACATGGCCGCCCTGGAGGCGCGCTTGGAGAAGCTTGATCCCGGCGCGGGCAAACTCATCGTCGTGGACGGCATCTTCAGCATGGAGGGGGACATTATTCAAATGCCGGACCTCTGCCGGCTCGCGGGGGAGTATGGCGCGGCGGTCATGGTGGACGACGCTCACGCCATCGGTGTGCTCGGGCACC
>JAJXTA010000080.1 GCA_021784265.1 bacterium
GCCATGGCCAGGTCCTGGGTGGTCACGGGGAAGTTGACGCGGAAAACCGGGCCGGCCGCGGCGAGCTTCAAATTGGCCAGAAAGCCCGGCACCGCCCCCGGGCGTTGGCTGCCGGCCATTTGCATCATGCCCACGATCCCCTGGAGGCCGTCGGCGATCTGCTGGGCGGCGCCGGCATCCACGCAGCCCACGGCCAATTCGACGTCGAGTTGGCTGGCCTCGAACCGCAGCCCCAGCCCCAAGGCGCGGAGCTTGTCGAGGCTGGCGCCCAGGCCGGGCGGCAGGGCCCCGGGCATCGCCCCGCTGGCCGCCAAGTCCCGCGTGGCCCCTTCGGGGATTACGCCATAGAGCCACAGGTGCCCCGGCTGTTTGAGCAAGCCTCGCGCCCCAAGCGGCAGTTGGCCGTCCGTCCGTCCCGAAACGTAGTCCCGCACACTCTGCCCCTTGCCCACCGCCAGCACCCCGCCGTCGGGGCCGGCCCCGGCGGCGGCGCTGAGGGGAAAGGGCAGGTTCGTCGCCCCCAGGGCCGAGGCGGGCAGGTCGTACACGTCCGCGGCCCCGACCTGGCTCTTGCCTTGCAGAAGCTGGCTCCGCAAACCCGGCTTCTGCTTGTCCAGGGCCTGGAGCACTTGGTCGAAGACTTGTCGGGCATCGGCGCTCTTCACCAGGCGGAGCAGGGCCAGCACGCCGGCATTGGGATCCAGCCCCTGGGGGCTCAGGCCCTTGCCGCCCGGGGGTTCCTCCAGCACCACCAGGACTTCAGCCACTTGCTCGACTGGCAGGGCGGTCAGGAGCCCGCTCGGGCCTTCCAGCAGCTTGCCGGGCACCCCTGGCAGCGACTTGAGTTCCGCCCCCATCGCGGGGGCTTGGGCCTTGAGGGCTTGCCACACCGGGCTGCCCGCCGCCGCCTCCAGGTTCGCCTCGATAATCAGCGTCGCCTTGGTGGTCATCGCCTGCGAAAGGGGTGGCAGACTCTCGGCGGCCCGCCCCAGTGGCGCCGCCCAAAGCAGGCCCGCCAGCCACACGGCGCCCGTCCATCGCCATTCCGGGAGGGCCCGGCGCGCTTGCCGCGCCAGCACGCCGAGTTGGATTGTCGCCTCGGCCGCGGCCACGGGGCGGTTGGCTGCCTCACCTGTTGTTCTCATTGGTACGGGCGGAGCCTATCGCGGTGGCGGCTCGATTGCAACCCCGGGACGCGGCTGGCGGCCGTCGCGCCCGGGAGCGGCAACACCCGGGCGGGCGGCTCAAACGGCACGAATTGTGCTTATTATTCCACCGTATGGCCCCGGCAACCCGAATCGAGTGCCACTACACTCTGCCCTTCCGGCCCGAGCAGGTCTGGGCCGTGCTCAGCCAGACGGACTGGATTAACCGCGCCTTGGGCCTTCCGCCCGTTCGCTACGCGTTCGCGGGCCGGCCCGAAGGCGGCAGCGTGGTCCGGGCACGGGCACGGTGGTGGGGCCTGGAGGTGCGGTGGGAAGAGTTCCCGTTCGAGTGGACCGAGCCGGAGTTCTATCGGGTCCGGCGGCTCTTCGAGAATGGACCGTTTCGTGAGGCCAACCTGAGTTTGGAATTGCGGGTCACGGCCGAGGGCGACACCCGGGTGGTCCTGCGCGTGGACTTGGCGCCCCGCGGGCTCATGGGCAGGATCATCGGCCAGCACTGGCTAGGGCCCAAGCTTACGCGCGATTTCCAGCACCTGCTCGGGCACGTCGAGCAGTTCCTGCACGGCTATAAAGACGCCCCCCTGCCCCGGCTCGTGGCCCATCCGGTCCAGGAACCGGCCCTGAGCGCCGGGCTCGAGCGGCTGCGCGCCGCAGGCCAGCCCGCCGAGCTGATCGGGCGATTGGAAGGGTTCTTGCGCACCGCCCCCGATCTGGCCCTGAGCCAAGTCCGCCCCTGGACCCTGGGGCGGCGCTGGGGCGAGGATCGCTGGGCGGTGTTGCGTTTGTTCTTGCACGCGGCGCAGGCCGGTCTGGTGGACCTGAGATGGGAGGTGCTCTGCCCCCACTGCCGGGGCGCGCACCGGCCCCCAGCCACCTCGCTGCGCCAGATCGTCAGAGCCGCCCATTGTGACGTCTGCCAGGTCGCCTTCGAGGCCACCTTCGACCAATCCGTGGAACTGAAGTTCAGTGTCAACCCCGCGGTACGCCCGCGCGAGGACCTGACCTATTGCCTGGCCGGGCCCGGAGGTCAGCCTCACGTTCTCAGCCAAACCACCCTCGCCGCCGGCCAGCGCCGGGCTTGGACCCTGCCCGAAATCACCCACCCGCTCCGGCTTCGTTCGCCCCAGGTCAAGGAACCGGTCAAACTCCGCCCGGATGACGCGCCCACCCCCGTCTTCCAGCCAGTCATCCTCTGCCAGCCGGATCAGTTCGTGGTCCGCTACGAGTACGGCAAAATCGAGGACTACGCCGTCCAGGTCTTAAATCCCAACCCCTTTCCTGTGCAGCTCATCCTCGAGGAAATCCAATGGAGCGAGGACATCCTCACTGCGGCACAGGTGACCAACTGGCAGGAGTTTCGCGACCTGTTTGCCGCGGAGGTGGTGGGGCCGCGGGAGCAGATCGCGGTGGACTCGCAAGTGGTGCTGGTCACGGACCTGCGCGGTTCCACCGCCCTCGATCAAGGCCTGGGCGATGCGGCGGCGTATCCGCTCATGCGCCATCATTTCCAGGTCTTCCACCAGGCGGTCCAAGCCCGCCACGGCGCGGTGGTCACGACCGTCGGGGACGCCGTGATGGCCGTCTTCAGCCACGTCGGTGAGGCCCTGGGGGCCGTGCGCGAGATGCACGAGTTGCTCCCCGCGGTTAACCCCAACCCCAGCCTCGCCACGCGGCTGCTCCCCAAGTCCAGCCTCCATGTGGGACCGTGCTTGGCGGTCAATGCGCGGGACCGGTTGGACTACTTTGGCGGCACCATCAACCTGGCGGCGCGCTTGGTCGAGTGCTGCCAGGGTGGGGACCTCATTGTCTCCGAGAGGCTCTTCCAACATCCGGAAACCGCCGAGTTCCTGAAGTCCGTGCGCCGCACGCCCCAGGCGGCCGAGGTGCGGCTTCGGGGCTTCGAAAACCCGCACAAGGTCTGGCGCATCGAACTCCCCTGAGACGTGACCAACCCCCACGCGCCGGTTCGAGCGCGCCTGCCGTTGCCGCCGTCCCGGCGCCGCGCTCGCCGGAGGCCGCCTGAAACCCCGTCCGCCTGGGCGCGGGGCTGCCGTTGAACGGTTGGGGCGGCCGCCGCCGCTAGCGCTCCCGCCGGAGCACCACCAGCGGCGGACCGGGCCGCCAAGCCGACGTCCAGAAGGACGTCGGCGTGGGCGGATCCAGCGTGCCCACCCATTCCCACCCGTTGGCGCCCAACTCGTTGAACAGCCGTTCGGCTTCCGCCGGGTCGAGGCTGGGCCTCAGCCATCCTCGCGTCGGCAGCCCTGTGATCTTGTATTCGTAATTCATAGTCCTTCCTCCGCCGGCTTCACGGACTGCGGCCCGGTTTCGAGTCCCCCCCGCGCCGCGGCCGGCTTGCGGCGCTGCACGGCCTGGCGCAAGACGTACTCGATCTGCCCATTGACGCTGCGCAACTCGTCCGCCGCCCAGCGCTCCAGTTCCTTCCAGAGCCCTGGATCGATGCGCAACAGAAATGCCTTTCGTGGTTCCACACGCAAGGGGTTAGGCGTACAGGGTGCCGGTGTTGACCACCGGTGTCACTTCGGCCTCCCCGCACAAGACGACCAACAGGTTGCTCACCATCGCCGCCTTGCGCTCGTCGTCCAGTTGCACCACCTGCCGCTCCTTCAGCTCCCGCAACGCCATGTCCACCATGCTCACCGCCCCGTGCACGATCTTCTGCCGCGCCGCAATAACCGCCTCGGCTTGCTGTCGCCGCAACATCGCCTGCGCGATCTCCGGGGCATACGCCAGATGCGTGATCCGCGCCTCCTCGACCAAGACTCCGGCCTGGGACAGGCGCTCCTGCAGCTCTTGCCGCAACGCCACCATCACCACATCCGCCCCGCTCCGCAGCGTCACCTCGTGCTCCTCCCCGTGATCATACGCATACGCGCTGGCCACGTGGCGAATGGCCGATTCGCTCTGGATGCGGACATAGTTCTCGTAATCCTGCACGTCGAAACAGGCCTGCGCCGTGTCCTCGACACGCCAGACCACCACCGCCGCGATCTCGACCGGGTTGCCCCCTTTGTCGTTCACCTTGAGCTTGTCGCTGATCAAGTTGCGCACCCGCAGCGAGACGCGCCGCTTGGTCAGGAACGGATTCACCCAGTGAAAACCGCTCCGGCGCGTCGTCCCCTTGTAGGCCCCAAACAGAATCAGCACCCGGGCCTCGTTGGGTTGGAGCGTGAAGTAACCGAAACAGGACAGGACCCCGCCCGCCTCGGTCAGGAAGCCGGCCAGCAGCAAGAGTAAGCCCCCGGCCTTCTCGGGCTGTGGTTCGGCCAACTGCTGAATGGCCAGGACGATTAGAACGACACCCCCAATCAGCAGGAGGATCGTCAGCGGCACGGCGATTCCACCCTGGAGGGTGGGGACGGGTTGCTCGGTGTGACGGGGAGTGGCGAGTGGATTCTGCATGGCAAACCTTTCGTGTTAAGGGTTAGGGCCAAGCCGGGCTTGGTGACTATCACTGTGATATCATAGAGCAATCGCATCCCGCTGTCAACCCCCCTTCAAAAAAACCCTTCCCGCCGCTGCCTCCGGATCCTCCCGCCTCGTCCAGGGGAAAATCCTTCCTTTTGCCCTGACCTCCCCCTTTAATGGGGCGGCATGAAGAACTTACTGACTCTTGGGACTTGGTTGATGACGGGTTTGCTGGGCGCCAGCCTCAGCGGAAGCGTCCGGGCGGCGGAGGAGACGCCCAAACTGCCGGACGGGCTCTACGCCCGGATCACGACCACCAAGGGGGTCATCCTGGCCCGTCTCGAGTACGAGAAAGCCCCGCTGACGGTGGCCAATTTCGTCGGCTTGTCCGAGGGCACGAAGAACTACGCCAAGGCGCCCGGCGAGCCCCCTAAGGCGCAGGGCAAACCGTTTTACGACGGCTTGAAGTTCCATCGCGTGATTCCGAATTTCATGATCCAAGGGGGGGATCCGCAAGGCAACGGCGCGGGCGGGCCGGGCTATCAATTCCGCAACGAGACCAGCCCGGCGCTGAAGCATGACCGCCCGGGCACGTTGTCGATGGCCAATGCCGGCCCGAACACCAACGGCAGCCAGTTCTTCATCACCCACGTGCCCACGCCCTGGTTGGACGGCGGTTACAATGTCTTCGGCTACGTGGTCGAGGGGCAGGACGTGGTCAACAAGGTCGAGCGAGGGGATGTGATCAAGAGCATCCGCATCCTGCGCATCGGCGAAAAGGCCAAACAGTTCAAGGGCGACCAAGCCGACTTCGAGAAGTACTCCAAGTAGCCTGACGCGGGGGCGTCCCGGGCTCGAACGATCTGCCGGGTGGTCGCGGGTTCCCCCGGGTAGGGCTTGGGTCGGGACTCCGGCCCGCGGGTTCCTCTCGTCTGCGACGGAGAGACGCGCGAGCGAGGGGCCAGCCGCCTGGGCGGGCGGAGAGGTTCGCCTCCGCCCTCCATGAACACGGCCCTGGAACCAGCCGCAGGCAGGCAATGACACCTCGCTCACCCACGATGGCAGGCGCTCGCAGTCCCTTGCGAGCCGTCGCCCCCTGCCACCAGCACCACCGCGCCCATGACCCCGGCGCGCGGGCGGTCCCCCGCCCGCGACAGCCCCCCGACGCCCCAATTCGGAGGTTAAGCCCGAGCCGTTTCCTGACGATAGCCTAGCGGGACAGGATGGGCTGGGCAACGGACTGCGCCGGGAAGCCCGCGGCACCACGTTGTCGCCCGACCGGGCCCGCATGAACACGCTCAGCCAGCCAAACCAGCCCAGTCTCTTGGTCCCCGGCAAGCGGGCCGGTCGGCCGGGGGGACGGTCTGGCGCTGAGCCGACGCCGGTCTGGGCCGAAGTCCAGGCCCTGCGCGAGCGGCTGCGGGCGGAAACCGCCCGCCGCACCCAGGCAGAAGCCGCGCTCCAGCAGGCCCAGAAGCTGGAGGCGACCGGCCGGCTGGCGGTGGGCGTGGCCCACGACTTCAGCAATCTGCTCACCATCATCGGCGGGCATGCGACCCTGCTGCTCAGCGCGGCGCTGCCCCCCGAAGCCCTCGAGTCGGCCCAGGACATCCTCGAGGCCTCGCAGCAGGCCTGCAACCTCACGCAACAGTTGCTCCGCTTCAGCCGCCGGCAAACCGTTCAACCGGCCGAAGTCGAGTTGAACGAGTTAGTCACCCGCGTCGGACGGATGCTCAGCCCCTTGCTGGGCGCGGACATCAAACTGACCTATGACCTGACCGACCGGTGCCCACGCGTGTTTGCCGACGCCGGCAGTTTGGAACAGGTCATCCTCAATCTGGCCCTCAACGCTCGCGACGCCATGCCGCGCGGCGGCAGCCTGGCCCTCCGCACGGCCACCCTCCACGTCGCGACGCTGGGACCCGGCGCCCACCCCGAGGCGCGCCCGGGGGACTTCGCGATCCTGGCGGTGAGCGATACCGGCTGCGGCATGGAAGCAGCGGTGTTGAACCGCGTTTTCGACCTCTTCTTTACCACCAAAGAGGCCGGGAAAGGGACTGGCCTGGGCTTGACGATCGTCCAAGATATTATTCGGAGCCATCGCGGGTGGATCACGGCCGCCAGTCGGGTGGGGGAAGGGACGACCTTTACGCTCCACCTGCCCGTCACCGGGACCGCGGCGGCGCCCACCCCGACACCACCCCCTCCCGCGCCCTCCAGCGCAACGACCTGAACCACCGCGCCCCCGCCGAAGCAACCCCGCCACCCGGCCCGCTCGGCGGCGCCCCCCCGCCCTGCCGACGAACGACGCCACCCCGATTAAGTGTAACCGCGGCGGGGGCAACCCTGTCTCGTCGTCTGTAACTTGCGGGCCCCATGACCACACCCAAGCGACCTTCTGCCATTAGCGACTGCGTTCGCCCGCGGCTCGCCTCACGAGCCGCGGGGCTATTGTTGGCGGGGCTTTTGGAGCTCGTCCTCCCCGGCGCGCAGGCCACCCTCGTGGTCCAGATCGGCCAGAATTTCACCGGCAGCACGCTGGGGGTCGATTCCGACGCCCGGCCTGCCGATGCCAACGGGGCCATCGGCCCAAACCACTTCGTGGAGCTCGTTAATGGGCGCTTTGCCGTGTTCGACAAAACCAGTGGCACCCGGGTCCAGAGCCTGACCGATAGCGCGTTCTGGGCCAAAGCCGGGGTGACCCTGACCGGCCAACTGCGTCCCACCGACCCGCGGCTCGCTTTCGATGCCGCGACGGGGCGCTGGTTCGCGGCGAACGTGGACGTGATCCCCGGTAACTCGAGCAGCAACCGCTTCCTGCTCGCCGTCTCGGCCAGCAACGACCCCACCGGTGGCTGGACCGCCTTCGCCTTCGCGGCCGACCCCGCCAGCGGCGCCTTTGGCGACTTTCCCACGCTGGGCCTGGACGCGAACGGCGTCTATCTGAGCGCCAATCTGTTTGCGAGCGCGAACACGGTGCTGGGGCCGAACTTGGTGTCGATTCCCAAAGCCGACCTGCTGGCCAGCCCGCCAACCATCGAACGCCGCACCCTGCTCGGGGTCCTGAGCGGCATCCCCCCCGCCTACACGCCCCAGCCGGTGGTGACGCAAGGGGCGGCCTCGAGTGCCGAGGTCGTGTTGGCGGTGGGCGACCTGGGCACAGACTTCCGGCCCCACCGCAACCTGACCGCCTACAGCCTGGTGCAGGCCGCCGACGCTGGGACGGCCAGCCTCAGCGCCGGGCGCACGCTCTTCGTCCCGGCCTACACCTCGCCCGTCAATCCGCCCCAGCCCGGCGGGGTGACCACGCTGGACAACGGCGACGCCCGGTTCAGCGCGACCGTCTATCGCGTCGGCGACGTGCTCTATGCCGCCCACTCGACGGAGGTCAACAGCCGGGCCGCCGTGCAGTGGTTCACGCTGGACGCCCGCCGCCTGGTCCTCCTCCAGAGCGGCATCATCGCCGATCCGGCGTTGGACCTTTTCTATCCCTCCATCGCCGCCAACGCCCAAGGCACGGTGGTGATCGGCTGTAACGGGTGCAGCTCGAACACCTTCGTCAGCAGCTTTGCGGTCGTCGGGGAGACGGTCAACGGCTTCGTCACCTTTGGCAAACTCACGCTGCTCAAGGCCGGCACCGCCACCTACCAGAGCAAGGACTCGACCGACGGCACCAGCCGGTGGGGTGATTATAGCGCGACGAGTGTGGACCCGAGCGATCCGACACATTTCTGGACGATCCAGATGTGCGCCACGGGCGCCAGCGTGTGGTCCACCCAGATTACCGAGCTGATTGCCGCGCCGCTGGTGCTGTCGATCCGGCAGGCGGAGACAAACGTCCTGCTTTCCTGGCCCAGCGCCGCCACCGGCTCGCAACTCCAGACCGCCGCGCGCCTGGGCGCCACGAATGCCTGGCTCCCCGTGGCGCCAAGCCCAACGGTCGTGGGTGACCAGCTTCAAGTGACGGTCCCGGCTGGGACGAATTCCGCCTTCTTCCGGGTGGTCAAGCCCTGAGCCGGGCCACGGCGCCTGAGGGCGGCTCTTGGCGTTGCCGCTCCGCCGGGTCGCGTTCGGGGCCCGGCCGCTCCCGCGGCGCGGGAGCTCCACGGGCGTGGACCTGGCGGCTAATGGTTTCCCCGTCAAGGACTTGCGCGGGAACCGCGAACACCAAAACTCCCCTCCCGAGCCTGGCCGACGCAGATTTCCGTGCTAAGCTATTGCACCGGCACTGCCTTGTGGTAAAGAATAGCTGAATTTTACGGTGATTGCCGTAAACCACCGGATTAGCCTGAGCAA
>JAJXTA010000081.1 GCA_021784265.1 bacterium
GCGGAACGGGGCGGGAGGTGTTTGAGCCTCGGTTTACGTACCACGGTTTTCGCTATGTGCAGGTGACCGGGCTGACCGAACGGCCCACACTCGAGACGCTGACAGGGCGCTGGGTCCACACCGACCCCGAGCCGGCCGGGGATTTCGCCTGCTCCAACCCCCTGCTGAACCGGCTCCAGGACCTCATCCGGCGCACGCAACTGAATAACCTGCACGGAATCCCGACCGATTGTCCGCAGCGGGAGAAGATCGGGTGGACCGAGGATGGGTGTGTCACGATGGAAGAGGCGATGTTCAACTTCGCCCTGCCGCAATTCTACACCAAATGGTTGCACGACATGTTGGACGCGCAGGACGCCAACGGCCACGCCTGCCCCATCGCGCCCAGTCCCGGGTGGGGCCGCTCGCAGGCCGATGGCGCCCCAGGGGTCCTCTCTGACCCATGGTGGGGCGGCGCTCTGGTGCGGACGCCGTGGCAGCTCTACCGTTACTATGGCGACCGGCGCGTCTTGGCGGAGGCCTATCCGGCGATCACTCGCTATCTGGCCTATGTCGGTCAGCATGCGCCGGGGCGGATTGCCTGGGCGCAGGAGGGCGATTGGCTGGAGGTCGGGTCGGGGGGACCTTCGACCCGCACACCGCCGCCGCTGGCGAGCACGGCGGCGTATTATTGGTATGCCACCATTGCCAGCCAGATGGCCGCGCAGTTGAACCGCCCCCAGGAGGCTCGTGAGTATGAGGAGCTGGCGCAGGCCATTCGGGAGCGGTTTAACCAGAAGTTCTTTCAGGGCGCGACGGGGCTCTACGCCGCCGACAGCCAGACCGCACCGGCGCTGGCGCTCTGCTTCGGCTTGACGCCACCGGCGGCCCGTTCCCTGGTCCTGACCAATCTCGTGCGGAATATCACGGTGGCCCACACCAACCATCTCAGCACCGGGATTGTCGGGACCCTCTATCTGTTCTACGCGCTCATGGATGCGGGGCAGAACGACCTCGCGTATGCGGTGGCGACCCAAAAGGATTTCCCGAGTTGGGGTTACATGCTGGCGCACGGCGCGACGACCATCTGGGAGGCCTGGGAGGGCGGTGACGGCTCGCACAATCATCCAGCCTTAGGCAGCGTCGGGGCATGGCTCTACCAAGGTTTGGCCGGCATTCGGCCCGACCCGAGCGGGCCGGGCTTCAAACGCATCATCATCCACCCGGAACCGGCGGGTGACCTGATGTGGGCCAAAGCCACGTACCGCTCGGTGCGCGGTCCCATCCTGAGCGGCTGGCGGCGTGAGCCGCGGACGCTTTGGCTGACGATTTCCTTGCCTCCCAACACGACCGCGACGGTGTTCGTGCCTACCCCGCAGCCCGAAGCGGTCGCGGAAGGCGGGCGGCCCGCGGTGGCGGCGCCGGGGGTGCGCTTCCTGCGCCGTGAACCTGGCGTGGCCGTGTTCGAGGTCGGCTCCGGCCGGTATGACTTCCGGGCCCCGTATCCGTGAGCCTGGGGACCGGCAGTCACTCCTCCGCGCCATGCGTTTCCACCCTGGGGATGCCGTGAGGAGCGCGGTGCGTCTCTGGCCCTGGCTCGGTTTGGTGCTGCTCGGGCAGTGCTTGGCCGTCGGGGCGGAGGCAGGAGCCCTTTACCTGGACCCGAGCCGGGCCTGGGACCAGCGGGTCACGGACCTCCTGGGGCGCTTGAGCCTGGAGGAGAAGGCAGCCCTGCTGAACCACGGGGGCGCGGGCGTGCCGCGCCTGGGGATCCGGGCGGATGGCTGGAACCAGTGCTTGCACGGGGTCTGGTGGAATCGGCCCACCACGCTGTTCCCGGTGCCGATCGCCATGGCGGCGACGTGGGATCCGCCCTTGGTCCGGCGGGTGGCTACCGCCATTTCGGATGAGGCGCGGGCGATCTACAACGGCTGGCACCAGGACCCGGGGTTTCCCGGCGAACCCAAGGGGCTCATCTATCGCGCCCCGGTGATCAATCTGAGTCGCAACCCTTACTGGGGCCGGATCAATGAGTGCTATGGCGAAGACCCTTTCCTGACGGGCCGGATGGGGGTCGCCTTCGTCGAGGGCCTGCAAGGCGACGACCCTCACTATCTCAAACTGGTCGCCACCCTCAAGCATTTCGCGGTGAACAACGTCGAACGCGACCGCACCCGTCTCTCGGCGCTGGTCCCGGAGCGGAGCCTGCACGAGTACTGGCTGGCGCAGTTCCGCACTTGTATTCGCGAGGGGGGCGCCCAGTCGATCATGGCCTCCTACAACGCCATCAACGGGGTGCCTAATAATCGGAATCCGCTCCTCCTGACCGCGATTCTGAAGGGGGCGTGGGGCTTTCAAGGGTTCGTCGTTTCGGACCTGGGCGGCGTCAACACGATGGTGCAAGGCCACGAGCGCGGGCGGATGTCCTTCCCGCAAGCGGTGGCCGAGTCGGTGTTGGCGGGTTGTGACTTTTCCGACCGCGAGTTCGCGACGTATCTGCCCGCCGCGGTCCGGCAAGGGCTGCTCCCCGAGGCCAAGCTGGACGAGGCCCTGGCGCGCGTGTTGCGCGCCCGCTTCCGCTTGGGAGAGTTCGACCCGCCCTCACGGGTGCCCTACAGCCGGATCAGCACCAACGTGATTGGCGGTGCGGCCCATCGCGAGTTAGCCCGGGAGACGGCGCGGGAGGCGATGGTGTTGTTGAAGAACGACCGCGGTCTCCTGCCCTTGGACCGCACCGCCTGCCGGACCATTGCGGTCATCGGGCCCTTGGCAGCCACGTTCGTCGCCGGGGGGTACAGCGGTCGGGTCCTGGACCCCATCACCCCGCTCGAGGGCCTGCGCCGCCATGCCGCCCGTGGGACACGGGTCCTCTATGCCTCCGGCGCCGACTGCCCAACCGCCGGCCACAGCCCCAACCCGAGCCCAGCGGAGGCGCAACGACGCGAAGCGGCTTTGGCGGAAGCGGCCGCGGTGGCGAAGCAGGCGGCGGTCGTCCTGTTGTTCGTGGGCACCACGCTCGATGTCGAAGCTGAGGGGCGCGACCGGACTGCCCTCGGGCTCCCTGGGAATCAGGAAGCGCTGATCGAGCGCGTGTGGGCGGCTAACCCTCGCACCGTGCTGATCCTGCTGAACGCCGGCCCGCTGACCATCCCCTGGGCTAAGGGGCACCTCCCGGCGATCCTCGAGGCTTGGTGGGCGGGGGAAGCGGGCGGCGACGCTATTGCCGAGGTCCTCTTTGGCGAGGTGAACCCCGCCGGGCGGTTGCCCTACACGGTCTATGCGGCCGAGAGCCAAGTGCCGCCGCAGGATCAGTACGACGTGGCCAAGGGCTTCACCTACATGTATATCAGAGGTGAGCCGCTCTTCCCGTTTGGCCACGGCTTGAGCTACACCCGGTTCCGCTACCGCAACCTCCGGATCACGCCTCGGCAGGTTCCCGGGGAGGCGACGGTCACCGTCGCCATCGATGTCGCCAACGTAGGGCGGCGCGCCGGGGCGGAGGTTGTCCAACTCTACACCCATGCGAGGCATCCGGGGCTGGTGGCGCCCGCGAAACGGCTCGCCGGCTTTGCGCGGGTCCAATTACAGCCGGCACAGACGACCACCGTGCGCCTGGAGGTGTCCCCCAGAGAGCTGGCCTTTTATGACGAGGGGTCCCATGAGTTCGTTGTCGCCCCTGGCGGTTACGACCTGCTGGTGGGCAGCTCGTCGGCCGACATCCGTGCCCGTGGCCGGTTGACGGTGACGGCGCGCGCGAGCCTCCCGCCCTGAGCCGCGGCTGGCGCGGTGACGCCGCGCGGCGGTCAAGTCTGTTGCCAAAACTCGCGCGTGTGCTGGAGGAATTCCTCGATCTGGTCCACCATCACGGACTCGTTGAACTTGGTCAGGACCTCGGTCTGGGCCGTCTCGGTTACTTGCCAACGCAGGGCGGGTTGGAGTTGGAGTTCTTGGAGGCGCCTCGCCAGGTCCGGGGCATCGCCCGGGGTATAGGTAAAGGCGTTCTCGCCGTGGCGCACTAACTCCCGCACGCCACCACTCTTGGCCGCGATTACCGGCAGACCGGCCGCCATCGCCTCCAACGGCGCCACGGCAAAGGGTTCCTCCGTTTCCGCGGTGTAGAGCAAGGCGTCGTGCCGATGATAAACCGCGGCCAAGTCGCGACTCGTGTTGGCCACGGTGAGGAATTCGACCGGCAGTTGGTGGGTGACCACAAACGACCGGACTTGCGCGATGTAGGCCGATTCACCGCGGCCGTAGATGCTAAGGCTGACGGGCAACTTGAGTTCGCGCGCCAGGCGCAACGCCTCCAGGGCGGTGGTCGCGCCGCTGCCGGGCTCCAGCCGGGTGACCAGCAGCAGCTTCTTGACTGGGGCGCTCGGGGGTTTGATTTGCCCGGCGAACACCTCGGCCCGGATGCCCGGATAAATCACCTCGCCGTGCTCGACCTGGAAGCCGGCGTTCGCGGTTTTGGCCTTAAGGGCCAGACTGCAAAAATAGAGCCGATCGAACCGGAAGGCGGTGACGGAGGCCGGGGGCACGGCCGCCACCTCGGCCTCAGTGCCGTACACCTCGGGGATGCGGTCGTAGCCGCGCATCAGGCGAGTCGGGGCGAGGGCGTCCGCCCGGGTCCGCCCGCCGCTCAGTTCGAGCCAGCGTCGCCACAAGCCGCTGAGGGTGGGCGGGGCGGTCTGATTCCACCATCGCAGCCAGGGATCGGCGCGCAGCTCACCGGCGATCCAGTCATCGGCCACGTCATAGGCCGTGGGCACCGGTGCCGCCCGCAAGCGGAACGTGAGCGATTTGGAGAGACCCCGCAGGCTGCCGACCAGCACGAGCTCGGGTTGGAAGTCGGTCAGCGTCTCGCGCAAGACCGCGCCGTTGTGGCGCTCGAGGGCGCGCAGGGCGCCGAAGCCGGGGATGGGAGGTTGATCGAACCCGCCGGTCAGGCGGAGCCGTCGTTCGATCTCCCGGCCGCGTTGCTCGGCCCCGACCCCGTAGTTGGAGGTCAGCACGCAGAGGGTGTGGCCGCGTTTCTGGAGGGCGTCGGTCACCGCCTGGCAGCGCAGGTCGGTGCTCCCAGCTTGATGCGGAGGGTAGAGATTGGTGAGGACGAGGATCCGCATGGCAAGGCCGTTATGCCCAGGCGGAGGGGCAAAGGCAAGCCTTGCCCGCTGGTCCGCGCGCTTCTATGCTGGGTCGGTGCTGGACATCAAACTTATCCGTGAGCAACCCGAGGCGGTGCGGGAGCGTCTGACCACGCGCGGGGCGGCCGAGGGGGCCCGGCTGGCAGAGTTGCTGGCGCTGGACGAGCGGCGCCGCCAGCTCTTGGTCGAGGCCGAAGGCCTCAAGGCCGTCCGCAATCGGACCTCCAAGGAGATCGGCGCTTTGGTGAGCCAGCAGCGGCCGGAGGAGGCTGCGGCCAAGAAGGCCGAGATGCGGCAACTGGGCGATCGGGTCGCCGAGTTGGACACCCAGGCCGCCGCCGCCGAACAGGCCCGCGACCAAGTCCTGCTCCGCCTACCCAACCTGCCTCATCCGAGCCTCCCGCTGGGGACGGGGGCGGCCGACAACCCGACCGTCGCGACCTGGGGTCAGCCCGCGACCTTCGCCTTCCCGCCGCTGCCGCATACGGCCCTCTGCGAGCGCCTTGGCTTGGTGGACTTCGCCCGTGGGGCGAAGTTAGCGGGCAGCGGTTTCCTTCTCTACACGGGATGGGGGGCGCGTCTGGAGCGGGCCCTGATCCAGTTTCTGCTCGACCTCCACACGCGCGAGCACGGTTACACCGAAGTCTCGCCCCCGTACCTCATCGGCCGCGACTGTATGATCGGGGTGGGGCAGTTCCCGAAGTTTGAGGACCAAGCCTACGCGGTGCAGGAAGGGCTGGATGCCGGCACCCTGGGCAAGCTCTACCTCTTGCCGACGGCGGAGGCGCCGGTCGCCAACATCCACCGAGGCGAGATTCTGGCCGAGCACCGGTTGCCGGTGCGCTATGTGGCCTACAGCCCGTGTTTCCGGGCCGAGGCCGGCGCGGCGGGCGTCGGCACTCGCGGGATGATTCGGGTGCACCAGTTCGACAAGGTCGAGTTGATCCAAATCGTGCGGCCGGATCAGGGCTATGACGCCCTGGAAGCCTTGCGCGGTCACGCGGAGCGCGTCCTGCGCGACCTGGGCCTCCACTATCGGGTGGTGTTGCTCTGCACGGGCGACTTGGGGTTCGCCAGCGCCAAGACCTACGATTTAGAGGTGTGGGCCCCGGGCCAGGCGCAATACCTCGAGGTCTCCAGTTGCTCCAATTGCGAGGACTTTCAAGCCCGTCGCATGCAGTTGCGCTACAAGGCCGACACGGGCGAGAACCGGTTTCCGCACGTGCTCAACGGGAGTGGCACGGCGTTGGCGCGGCTGTTCGTCGCCTTGATCGAGACCTGGCAGCAAGCCGATGGCAGCATTGTGATTCCGCCGCCATTGCGCTCCTACGTGCAGGCGGACTGCATCCCCGCCGGGGCTTAGGCCGGCTCACGGCGCCGTTTAGCGCTGACTGGCGGCGCTGAAGCGTGGGTGACCCGCTCCCTGGTGGCGCGCCCCCGCCGTCGGCCGGGTTTTGCGGTAGGGGCCGAATATCAAGGGCAGTGGGTCGCGCTCATGGGAGCCTCGGAAATGGGCAGGTCTATCGGCGGGACCGCACCCCGGATGAAGACCGCCGCCCGGTGCGGGAAACCCGGGCCGCGCGCAACCTCTCCCGCTTCCGCTCGATGGCGATCTTTCGGTTCAAACCGCAGCAGCACCGCCGGGACGGCCAACGATCCCTGCCCGACTTTGCCAGCCACGTCCACCGCCAACCCGGGGGACTCCTGCGCCGCTTCACCCAACGCCGCGCTGAAGAATAAAGCCCACCGCCAACACCGCGGGCCGGGTGCTGCGAGCCTGAGCGCCAGCCCACCGCTTTTGCCCCGCCGCCTCCAGGATCGGTTCCGGCGCCGGCAAACCCCTGGCCGCCGGTGCGCTGGGCAGCGGCCAACAACCGTCCTGGCCTCACACGGACCGCTGGGTCACCTCCCCGTCGCACGGTTTCGGACTTGGTCACTCGCCGAGGCCGTTCACCCCTCCAGCGCGTTCCACGCTTGCCTCCTTGGCGAGGGCGACCTTGAATGGGCGCTGTGTCGCATGCGGATTTTGTCCATCTCCACCTTCACAGTGAGTACTCGTTGCTGGACGGGGCCTGCCGCCTGGATCGGTTGGTGGAAAAGGCCCATGAGCTGCGGTTTGCGGCCTTGGCGCTGACCGATCACGGGGTCCTGTACGGGGCGGTGGATTTTTACCAGGCGGCGCGGGCGCAAGGGATCAAGCCGATCATCGGGTGTGAGGTTTATGTTGCCCCGGGCGGCCGCCTTGAGAAGAAGGCGAGCAACGGCACGCGGGACATTTATCATCACTTGGTCTTGCTGGCCAAGGATGAGACCGGCTACCGGAACTTGATCAAACTGGCCACGGCGGCCCACCTGGAGGGCTACTACTACAAGCCGCGCATCGACAAGGAACTCCTGGCCGCCCACCGGGAAGGGCTCATTGCTCTGTCGGGGTGTTTGGCCAGCGAAATTCCCGATCTGATCCAGAAAGACCAGCTCCGCCAAGCCCGCGCCGCGGTGGATTGGTTCAAGCAGACGCTGGGCGCGGAGAATTTCTATCTCGAGCTCCAGAACCACCGGCTGCCGGAACAGGCCAAGGTCAACCGGCAGCTCATCCCTTGGGCCCGCGAGTTCGGGCTGAAGTTGGTGGCCACCAACGACGTTCATTACCTCGAACGAGACCACGCCCACGCCCACGACTGCCTGATCTGTATCGGGACGCAGACGACCCTCGCGGATCCGAAGCGGTTGCGATACGCCGCCGGCGAGTTCTACCTGCGCTCGGCGGAGGAGATGAAGGCCCTCTTCGCGGAGGTCCCCGAGGCGGTGACGAACACCCTGACGGTCGCCGAGCAATGCAACCTCGAGATCGCCTTCGGCAAGCTGCACTATCCGACCTTCACGCCCCCGGCCAGCCAGACCCGCGAAAGCTACTTGCGCGAGTTGCTGGCCGAGGGCTTGCGCGACCGCTACAGCCTGCGCGCCCGGGTGGAGCACGACCAGTTTGTGGTCGAAGCCCTCGAAGATGCCCGGCGCCTGCCCACTTACGAGGCCGCTGTCCCCGGGGTCGCGCCCGCCGCCGGGCCGCCCGCGGCGGCGCCCCCGGCCTCACCACCGCGGGACTTGGCGGATCCCGCCGTGGCAGCCGCCGTGACCACGGTTCTCGACCGGCTGCGGATGGAGCTGGCGGTGATCGAGAAGACCCGGTTCGTCAGTTACTTCCTCATCGTCGGGGATTTCGTCCGGCATGGGCGGAGCCGGGGTATTAGTTGCGTGGCGCGCGGTTCGGCGGCGGGATCGTTGGTGACCTACCTCCTGAAGATCTCGAACGTGGACCCGATCCGCTATGGGCTGTTGTTCGAGCGGTTTCTCAACCCGGAGCGCGTCAATCCGCCGGACATCGATATCGATTTCGCCGACGACCGTCGCGCCGAGGTGATCGAGTACGTGCGGCAGAAGTACGGCAGGGAGTCGGTCGCCCAGATCGTCACCTTCGGCACGATGGGGGCCAAGTCGGTGGTGCGGGACGTGGGGCGGGTGATGGGGCTGAGCTACGGGGAGTGCGACCGGTTGGCCAAGATGATCCCCAACGAGCTGAAGATGACCCTGGCCAAAGCCCTCAAACAATCGCCCGAATTCAAACGCGCCTACGACAGCGAAGAGGTCACGCGCGAGTTGGTGGACACCGCCTTCATCCTCGAGGACCTCACGCGCAACGCCTCGGTGCATGCCGCCGGGGTGGTCATCGGGGACCAGCCGCTGGTCAACCTGCTCCCGC
>JAJXTA010000082.1 GCA_021784265.1 bacterium
TGCTCAAGACGATTAACCACCTGATCGATACCGCTGCCGAGCGCCGGGACGCCCTCCTCCATCACATCGCCGACTTCATCCGGGCCGACGAACGGACCCACGTCCGCAAGGGCCAGGGCATCCTCAAGGTGATGACCGATTTGGAGGCCAAGGCCCTGGAACAGCGGACCCGCGAGCTCTTCACCGAGTGTTTAGTGAGCCTGGGGGCCGTCAAGCAGGATATGGATGTGTTTACCGTGTCCCGGGAAGATATCGAGCATCTGGTGGGTGAATAGGGCGGCCGGTCGCCTGCCCCCCGGACCTTCGAGCTTGCCGCCCGGACCTTCGAGCTTGCCGCCCGCCCCAACGTGGCGCCAGGCCTCACCTCAACTCCACCGCGATGCCCCGGTCCGCCAGCACGTGACACACATCCCGCAAGACCGCCAGGCCTCCTTGCGCTAAGATATCGATTTTTACCAACCCGATCGCCTCGACGGCATCCATGTCAAAGTGGGTGGTGGGCAAGCCCTTGTTCGAGATAAAACACGGCACCAAATCCTGCATCGGCTCGCGCGACAACACCAAGCCGCACGGATGCATCTTGGGATAACGCGGAAACCCGTCGAGGAACTCCGCCATCCGCACGGCCCCGGCAAACGGCTCTTCGTCCAAGGGCAGCGTTCGGCATTCCGGACTGGCCCGGAGCACCTCCAGCAACCCGCGGGCCCCCGTCCAGGGAAAATGCTCCGTCAGCCGCCGGACTTGGTATTCCGCCACGCCCAACACCTTGGCCACATCCCCCACCGCCCCGCGGGCCTGGTACGTCGAGAAGCCCCCCACCATGGCGGTGTGGTCGGTCCCGTATTTGGCGAAGACCAGCTTCACCACGTCGTCTTTGCGGTCGTGCGGGAAGTCGATGTCGATATCCGGGAGCTTTTTGAGCGCCATGCGTTCTTTGTTCAAAAAGCGGCGGAAATAGAGGTCAAAGCGGATCGGGCAGACATCGCTGATGCCCAGACAATAACACACCAGCGAGTCGGCGGCGCTCCCCCGGGTGATCCAGGCGATGCCGTGCCGCCGGCACTCCTGCAACATGTCCCACACCACCAGGAAATACTCCTCGTAACCCACGGACTGGATGATGGCCAGTTCCTCCTCGAGACGGGGGCGAATCTGGGCTTGGCGCCCGGGGTAACGGCGCTCCACACCCTCGAACACCAGCCGGCGCAAAAACGCGTGCGGCGGAGAACCGTCTGGCGGCGCGAAGGCGGGAAACTGGGGTTGGCCCAAACTCAAGGCGAAGCCACAACGCGCCGCGATCTCACCCGTCTGATCCAACCACGCCGGTTGCGCCTGAAAGCGCGCCCGCCATTCCCCGGGTGCGCGCCAATGAAACTGCCCGCCGCGTTGCTTTGCCGGATGCGCCTGGCTCAGCAAGGTGCGGGTGCGGATGCTCTGGACAACGTCGTATTGCCAACGGTCGGCAGGGCTGGCATAGCGCACGGATTCGCAGGCGACCCGCGGAAGATGCGCCGGCAACGCACCCGCCGCCGCCACCCCCTCCGCCTCAACCGCCCAGTAAAAACGCCCGGGAAACAGCGCCGCCACTTCCAAATCCGTGCCCACGGCAATCAACCCTTCGGTGAGCCCTTCCAGCCGCGCCAGGGCCTTCGCCCCCCCTGCCCCGCCGGCGGAGGGCTTCTCCGTCGTGCTGCGGCTTCCCAGGATCCGGCACAAATTCCGATAGCCCAACCCATTCTCCACATAAAGCCGAAGCGGCTGCCCCGGCCACGCCAGCTCGGCGCCCAAGATCGGTTTGATCCCCGCCTGCCGCGCCGCCAGCACAAACTCGACCGCACCGTGCAGGTTCTCCCGGTCCGTCAGCGCCAGGGCCGGCAGCCCGTGGTGCGCCGCCAGTTGCACCAGCGCCGCAATGGAGAGCGTCGAATCCAGAAACGAATAATAACTGCGCACTGCCAACGGGATGACGGGCGCCGGGCCGGCGCCGGGCCGGCGCCGGCCACCGCCGCTGACGCCAACGGGCCGGCTCGCCAGCACCTCCGCGGCGCCCCCTTCCCCTTGGCCCGCCGCGGCCGGCCCGGCCGGCATCTCGCGCAAGTACAAATCGTGCCCGCGCATCACCACCTCCCGCCCATAGCTCTTGCGCAAGCCATCCACCACCACCGCCAACCGCCGTCCGGCCTCGTGCCGCGCCGCGGTGGCCGTCAGCGGCAGTTCCTCACCCCATGAGCCCTCGTACACCTGAGAGAATTTTAACGCCACCAGCCGCAGGCTCACCCGCCGTTTCCAGGCCCGCTGCAACAAACCCGACAGGCGGGAATACAGGTCGGTCTCCAGATCGGTCGGAGCCAGGAGGCTCTCGCCGCACTGGTCTTCGTCCATGTCGTTGTAGCGGACCTTGACCGTCACGGTGCGAATGCTCTTGCCCTCTTCCCGCACCTTGGCCATGAGGTCATCGGCCATCCGCCGCAGCACCGCCTCTAGAAATTCCACCCCCGTCTGATCGGCCGCGAAGGTCTCCTGTTGACTATACGACTTGGCCGGCGCGTTGGCCGTCAACACCGGCCGTTCATCAATCCCCCGCGCAAATTGTCGCAGTTGCGGCGCCCCACTGCCCACCAACAAACTGAGCATCTCCAAGGGCGTCGCGGCCACCTGCCAGATGCGCGCCAATCCCGCCGCCTCCAGGCGGGTACCGGTCTTGGGTCCCACCCCGGGCAACCAACGATTGGGTAACGGCGCCAGAAAGGGACTTTCCCCTCCCGCCGGGACCTGGAAAAAGGCCGCCGGTTTGTACAATTTCGAGGCGATCTGGCTGACCAGCTTGTTGGCGCCGATCCCCTCGCTGACGCTGAGTTTGAGCCGCTGCCCAATGGCATCCCGGATCGTGGCCGCAATCTCCACGGGCGCACCCCGCACCCCGCTCAAATCGAAATAGCCTTCGTCGATCGAGGTAATCTCCACCTCGGGCGTGAAGTCGTAAGCGTAGGAAAACATCCAGCGGGAAAACCGCTCGTATTTCTCGAAGTCCCCGGGCAACACGATCAGCTTGGGACAGAGCTTGCGTGCCCGGCTGGTGGGCATGGGTGTCGCCACCCCCAACCGCCGCGCCTCATAGGAGGCGGAGACAATCACCCCGCGCTTCTCGCCCCCCACCGCCACCGCTTTGCCCCGCAAACGCGAGTCCGCCGCCTGCTCGACGGCAGCGAAAAAGGCGTCCGCATCCAGATGCACAATCGCCCGCGCCCGCCGGTTCTCGCTCCGGGCAGGGCGCGTCTCTACTGACAAAGGCAAGGCCACACGCCCCTCCGGCTATTGGCACTTCCGCACCAGCGCCACCATCACCCCTTGAATCACCAACTCCCGGGCCGGAATCAACTGCGGATAGCGCGGGTTCTCGGCGCGCAAACAGGGTTTGCCTTTGTCCAGCAGGAAGGTTTTGAGCGTGCTTTCATTGTCGATCAGCGCCGCCACCACGTCCCCAGGCCGGACGGTCTTGCCGTGCTCCAGGATGACATAGTCCCCCGGGAGGATGTGCTTGCCGATCATCGAATCGCCCCGCACTTGCAAGGCAAACGTGCGCGCGGTGGGGCGGAGGCCCAATCCCGCCATATCCACGGCAAGGCATTCCTGGTTCTCCTGTTGCCGCCCGTCGGGAAAACCGGCGGGAATCGCCCCATAAACCGGCACCTCCACGGTCGTTCGCCGTCGCCCCAACGCAACCAGCCGCAGCGAGCGCGCGCGGCGCGGTTGCCACACAACCACTCCCTTGCCACGCAGGGCCCGCACGTGGTCCACCGCGGCTTTCATGCTCCGAAAGCCAAAATGCCGCGCGATTTCGCGCAAGGTGGGGCTCACCCCCTGTTCCGCCTGCGTGGCTTGGATGAAGTCGCGCACTTCCTGTTGCCGTGAGGTTAACGTTTTCATGGTCGGCAATAATACTATTCAAATGAATAGTATCACCGCCGCCAAGGTCACACAAGGGGAAAGGCGAAAAAGCCGCCGGAACTGCTTTACAACCAAGCTGATCATTAGGAGAATGCCACCGGCTCTCGATCCACGAACGCGAAAACTACTCGCTGACCAAACCCGCGCTGGCCCGCCTCACCGCATGAACTCGTCCCACGCCTCCGCCCTCAACCGCCGCCAATTCTTACGCCGCACGGCCACGGCCCTCGCCGCCCCGTTGCTGGTGCCGGCCTCGGTGCTGGGCCGGGGCGGAACGGTGGCCCCCAACAGCCGCATTGTTTTTGCGGCCATCGGCGTCGGCAACCGGGCCAAAGCCATCCTGCCCAACTTTCTGGGCTTTTCCGAACTCCAGTTCACCGCGGTGGCCGACTGCCGGGCGGAACGGCTCCGGCAGGCCAAGGAATTGGTCGATGCTCATTATGGCAACGGCGATTGCCGCGCCTATGGCGATTTTCGGGAGGCCTTGGCGTTGCCCGGAGTCGATGCCGTGTTTATCGCCACCGGCAACCGCTGGCACGGGATGGGCTCGATCTACGCCGCCCGCGCGGGCAAAGATATCTACAGCGAGAAACCAATCACCCTCACCATCGCCGAAGGCCGGGCCCTGGCGGAGACCTGCCGCCGGTGTGGGGTCGTCTATCAGGCTGGCACCCAACGCCGGGCCACGGAATCCTACCGCTTCGCCGCCGACCTCGTCTGGCAGGGCAAGATCGGGCGCGTCCATACCGTCGAGATGCAGGTCTGGACGGGACCAGGCATCCCCCACGGCCCGGCTCAAGCCGTCCCCGCCGGCTGGAATTACGACCTCTGGTTGGGCCAAGTCCCTTGGCGCCCTTTCGTCGCCACGCGCGTGAACAACTGGCAGTACTTCTGGGATACCGCCGAGGGGGTGCTGACCGACATGGGCTGTCATTATACCGATCAAATGCAATGGGTGCTCCGGCGCGATGGCACGGGGCCGACCGAGTTCGAGACCCGCGCTGAGTTTCCTGACCCCAGCAAGTTTTGCAGCGACACTCCGATCACGGCGGAGGTGCGCTGCCGCTACGCCGATGGGGTGGTCGGGGTGATGTACCAGCGGCGCGGCTTCGCCGACCGGTATATCCGCTACATCGGCGACGAAGGCTGGGTCCAAGTGGACGATGAGACCGACGAAGTCACCGCCGAGCCCAAGTCCCTCTTGAGCCTCAAACGGGCTGGCGGCGCCAGTTGGGCCAACGCCAGTGCGCACATCCGCAACCTGATCGACTCGATCCGGAGCCGTCGGCCAACCGAGTGCAATCCCGAGATCGCCCATCGGGCCATAACGATCTGCCAGGCCTGGACGATCAGCCTGCGCCTGGGCCGCCCGCTCCGCTGGGACCCCGTGGCGGAGCGATTCGACTTGGCCGAAGCCAACCGCATGCTCGCCCGCGAGGCCCGTGCGCCTTACCGCGTTTAACCCGCCGCCCGCCGCCCGCCATGAACTCGCCTTCCTTGCCTCTCCTGGGACTCCTATCGTTCTGCCTGCTCGCCCCCCCGCGGGCCGACGCCGAGCCTGCCGCCCTGTCCGCCGACCTCGCCCAGACCATCACCGCCGCCGCCGCCTACGACTCAGGCCAGGACATGAGTCCGCTGCGTCATCTCGAGGACCTCGCCCGCGCCGCCATCGCCGACCCGGCGCAGCGCCCCGCCCTCGAAGCCGGGTTGACGCAACTGATCTCTGGCGACGCCACCTTCGAGGCCAAACGCTTTGCCTGCCAGTACTTGGGTATCCTCGGCTCGGCGGAGTGCGTCCCAGCGCTAGCCAAGCTGCTGGCCAACGACACCACCACCGGCATGGCCTGCCTCGCCCTGGAGCCGAACCCCGCCCCAACGGCCGGTGAAGCGCTTTGCCAAGCCTTGGTGGCGGCCCGCGGACTGAGCCAAGTCCAGATCATCAACGCCCTGGGTAACCGGCGCGAGGCACCCGCCGCCGCGCCGTTAGCTCGCTTAACTCAGAGCGCCGACGTGGAAGTGGCGACGGCCGCAATCGCCGCCCTGGGTAAAATCGGCGATGAACCCGCCCGCCATACCCTGGCCACCCTGCCCAAACCGACCGACCCCCGCCTCCAAGCCGCGCTCACCGACGCCATCCTCCGCACAGCCGAGCAACTTGTCGCCCGCGGCGATGCCAAGGCGGCCGCCCGGATTTACACCGGAATGTTGGCCCCCACCCAACCGCCCAACCTCCGCCGAGGCGCCCTGCGCGCGCTGCTGGCCCTGGACCGCGACGGCGGCGAGCAACGCATCCTCAAGGTCTTGCGAGCGGCGGACCCGGTCCTCAGCCCCGTGGCCATTGCCGCGATGGGCCGTGTGTCCACCCCTGGGGCCGCGGGTCGCTTCGCCCGTACATTGCCAGCGCTGCCGGCGGCGGAGCAGGTTTGGATGATCGAAGCCCTCGCCCAGCGCCCCGAGGCCGACGCTCGCGCCGCCCTCCAAGCGCAGCTTACGGCCACCGACACCCCGGTGCGCCGCGCCGCCATCCGGGCCCTGGGCGCGCGCGGCGGCGTCGAGGCCGTGGCCCCGCTCCTCACCACCCTGGGGCGGGCAACGGACGACGCCGAATACCGGGAAGTCGAAGCCGCGTTGGCCGGTCTAGCCGGAGACCAAGCTACCGACCTTGCTCTCATCGACCGCGCCCCGGCCCTGCCCGAGGACAAACGCGGCTACGTCTTCTTCGCGTTGGCCGAACGCGGCAGCCGTCCCGCCCTCCCTCTCTTGCTCGGCGCCAGTGAGAGCGCCAATCCCGCGGTCGTCCAACCGGCGTTGCGCGCGTTAACCACCCTGGCCACCCCCGCCGACGCTGGGGCGGTTCTGGCCAAACTGGTCGAGCTCAAGGCCCCCGCCGCGCGCGTGGACGCGGAAGACGCCACCCGCCTGGTGCTCTTGAAAGTCCCAGACCCCGCTGCCCGTTCCGCCCTGGTTTGTCGAACCCTCGGCGCGTTACCCGCCGGGAGTATCGAAGCGCGCTGTTCGTTGCTCCAGCTCCTGCCCGCCTGCGGCGACCAGCAAGCGCTCGACGCTCTCACCCCGGCCAGCGCCGATGCCGACGCCCGCGTCCGCGATGCGGCTACCCGTGCCTTGGCCGATTGGCCCACGCTGGCGGCCTGGGAGGCCCTACGCCACATTTACGAGCAACCAGACAGCCCTGCCCATCGGGCGCTGGCGCTCCGGGCCCTTGTCCGGCTGCAGGGCGAGGCTAACGCGCAGCCCAGCCCGGGCCTGATCGATCGCTATCAGCAGTTGCTCGCCGGCGCCCGGGACGATGGGGACTACAAACTTGTTCTCGGGGCGCTGGGGGCCGCCACCCAGCCCGAGGCCCTCCCGTTGGCCACCGGGTTGCTCGCTCGCTCCAGTATCCGCGCCGAGGCGGCCCAGGCTGTGCGCCGGATCGCCGAGGCGGTCCGCGCGACGAACCCGCAAGCGGCCGAGGCCGCGCTCGAGCAACTCAAATAGTCCAGAGATCAACCACGTCCAGGTCCACCACGCCAGACCCGGGGTGGCGCCGGTGGTCGTTCGAACCCGTCGCCTCCGAGACCGTTCTCCCAAGCGGGCGCAGGGCAGAGCAACGCTTGGTCCGTTGCCGCGAACTCCGGCTGGGGCCGGCTTCGCGGCCGAACGCTGGGGCCGCCGCCGCCCGTGATCCGAGCGTTTCGTTACCCGCGGATGAAGTGGGCCAGATGCGCCCCAAAATTGTGAATCGTGCCGGACAGCCGGGTATGGAACAGGCGAACCGGGCTGAAGGAGCGAGCGGGGTTCCGGCCCCCTTCCCCCGAGCGCAGCAGAATCCCCCCTGGCCACCGTCGAGCCCGGCGCATCGCCCCGGCGGCGCCAGGGCCAGCCGAACGCGGCGGCGAAGTCAGGTTCACATTCATTCTTGGTGCACTTGACGCCGGATTAAACCTGATTATTCATTGATCAAGATGCAATTGGATCGTTTGACCATCAAAGCCCAGGAGGCCCTTCAAGCCGCCCAGGCCCTCGCCCAGCGGCTCTCCCACCAGGAAATCGACGGCGAACACCTCCTGCTCGCCCTGGCCGGGCAAGCCGAGAGCCTCATCCCGCACCTGTTGCGGAAGCTCGGCGTGACGGCGCCGGCGTTGGTCGCGGACGTCGAGCGCGACCTCAACCGCCGGCCCAAAGTCGAAGGTGCGGGCGAGACCTACCTGGGCCCCACCCTGCGCAAAGTCCTTGAAGCCGCGACCGCCGAGGCCGCCAAACTCAAGGACGACTACGTCAGCACGGAGCATCTGCTGCTGGGCTTGCTCAGCGACGGCGGGCCGGCGCTGAAGAAAGCGCTCCACCAGCATGGGGTCAAACGCGACGCCACCCTCAAGGCCCTCGCCGACCTCCGGGGCCAACACCGCGTCACCGACCCCCACCCCGAGGACAAGTTCCAGGCCCTCGACAAGTACGGCCGCGACCTCACCGCCCTGGCGCGCGCCGGCAAGCTCGACCCCGTCATCGGCCGCGACGAGGAAATCCGGCGCGTGATGCAAGTGCTCACCCGCCGCACCAAGAACAACCCGGTCCTCATCGGCGAGCCTGGCGTGGGCAAGACCGCCATCGTCGAAGGCTTGGCCCGGCGCATCATCAGTGGCGACGTGCCCGACTCCCTCCGCGACAAGCGGGTGGTGGCGCTCGACCTGGGCGCCATGATCGCCGGCGCCAAGTACCGCGGCGAGTTCGAGGACCGGCTCAAGGCCGTCCTCAAGGAGATCACCGCCAGCGAAGGGCGGATTATCCTCTTTATCGATGAGCTGCATACCCTGGTTGGGGCTGGACAAGCCGAAGGGGCGGCGGACGCCGCCAACCTGCTCAAGCCCCAACTGGCGCGCGGCGAGCTGCGGTGCGTCGGCGCCACCACTCTGGAGGAATACCG
>JAJXTA010000083.1 GCA_021784265.1 bacterium
CAGCGTGGCCCAGGCCAGCAGATCCAGGTCGGCCCGCCATTCGACCGCATAGGCTACGCCCGCCGGCTGGACGAAGCGCAGCGCCGCCCCGTTGGTTTGCAGGGTGAGCTGATCGATCCGGAACGGGGCGGCGGGCTGGTACGCGAGGAGCAGGGTGGGGGTGTTGTTCGTGTCTTCGCGCGAGGCGAAGTCGCGGGCGGTCTTTTCCGCGACCTCGTTTTCACTGATGAGTATCCAGCCGAAGTTCGTCGAGGGATGGTCGAGCCAGGCCTGCGCGTCCGCCAGCAAGGCCGGCGTGGGCCCGAACGTGTAGGTCCGCTTGCCCGTCACCGGCGTCTGGGCACTGACCGCGGCGACGAAATCCACCGGCGCGCTTGCCCCGGGGCTGCTCCAGGTCTGGTCGGGTTCGAAACGGCAGTTCCAACTCGCCTCGCCCGGGTCCGCCGGGAAACCGCGGTCGCCGAGTTTGTTGCCTTCGCCCCAGGGCCGGAGGAGGCGATGGAGGTCAAAGGTGGAATCGACGGGGCCCCCACCCCCGGCGGTGCCAGGGATGCGGACGACGGTGAGGGTTAAGACCGCGTTGGTGATCTTCGCGCCGGCGGGAATCACGGCGGCGGGGTCGAACCGCAGCACGGCCCGGTTGCGGCTGGCTTGGCTCTGCGAGCCCGAGGTGCCGGAGGTGAAGTGGTACCAACCACCCATGTTATTGTCGGGGGCGCTTTCCAACAACGTGGTGTCGGCCACCGGCACGAGGGTCGCGTTGTCGGCGCGTCCCGCGGCCGGAGTGATGGCCAGCGTGGCGAGGATCAGCAGCGAAGCCGCCCGCAGGCGGCTCCAGCGCTGAACGCCCCGCCCGGGCGTGGGAGGCGCCTCCGCGCCGCCGGGGCGGCGCCTCGGAGCCGGCGCCGAGCGCGACGCGAACCGGAGCGGGTCATAAAATGGCAGGCTCGCCAATGATGGGGAAGCCGTCAGGCGCGATCCCGCCGTTTTGGAGGTGTTCCAACGGGTCGGCGTAGCCTGGGAGGATCGTTTCAAGCTGGGTTTGGGTGGCACCTAAATGGTCGCGGATGAGTTTGCCGAGGACCGACCGGTAGTCAATCGTGCGGCCGAGGTAGCGGTTGTTGACCAGGAACATCGAGCCGGTGGGGCCGAGCTTCCAGGAGTGGTTGTCGCATTGGTACACCCCACCCGCCACTTTGCCGCCCGCCAGAAACATCACGCTGGCCTCCGCGTGGTCGGTCCCCAGGGAGCCGTTCTCCTTGCTGGTGCGCCCGAACTCCGAGAGGGTCACCACCACGGTGTCGTCCCACAACTGGGGGCTGACGTCGAGGAAGTAGCGGCGCAGGGCGTAAAACGCCCAGCCGATCCATCCCAAGAGCTGGGCCTGGTTGCCCGTGAGACTCCCCTGGTGGGTGTGCGTGTCGAACCCATCCAGTTGGGTCCCCGCCACCACCGCGTCGGTATGCGCCAGCACCTGGGCCGCCGTTTTGAGGTTGCTAAAGAACCCGAAGGCGGACCCGCTGAATTTCTTTTGGTTGGAGGCGGTATCGACCGGAAAGAGGTGGGTCACACCGTCCTGGTCGAAAAAGGCGTTGCCGGTGACGCCGATGGTCTTGAGGGCGTCGATGGAGGACTCCAACTGTTTCCCGGTGGCGAAGATCAAGTCGCGGTTGTCTTTGACCGGGTAGGGGATGGCGTAGCCGGCGTTGGTTGCCGCCAGGAGCTTGGCCTTGTCGGCCCCGGCGTCGGCCAAGCCCAACAGGTCGTAGCGCGCCGGATTATAGAGGTTGGGAAAGGCAATGGCGCCCTGCAGGGAAAGCGGGCTCGAGCTCTGGACCGAGACGGCGGGGAACTGGCGGCCTTGGTAGAGCCCGGTATCCACCACCGCCCGATAAAACACCCCGTCGGAGACATAATCGTCCCGGGGCACGCCGTTTTCCCAGTACCGCTGGGAATCGAAATGGGAGCGGGACTGCTTGCTGTAGGCGACCCGATGGAGCAAGGCCAGTTGCCCGGCGTTGAACACCGGGCCAAGGTCTTTGAGCGCCGGGTGGAGGCCGGCGAAACCGTTCCCCAGGTCGATCACGCGAGTCAGGTCAGGATGATCGGGCGTACGCCCGGTGACGCTGGTCAAGGGGTCCGGGGGCGGAAGATAGAGGCTGGGGCGGGTGGTGGCGCTGTAAGCGTCGTCGCCCCAGGGAATGACCGTGTTGAGGCCATCGTTGCCGCCGCGCAAGAAAATGAAGAGGAGTTTCTTGTTCGTCACCGGTAGCGCCCCGGCGGCCAGGGCGCGACGGAAACAGGCGGGCAGACTAAGGCTGGCCGAGGCGGCCGTACCCAGCGCCAGCCGCAGGCTGCGTTCGAGGAACCGACGGCGGTGGATGAGGTTGATCATAGGTTTGTCGGTTATTCTTCCTGAAAGCGGCCCAAGCCCATCAGCCACGCCACCAAGCCCCGCACGCGGGCATCATACGCGGGGCTGCCGGGGTCCAATCCCACGAAGGGGGAGGAATTCGGGCGGCCGGTGTCGTCGGCATCCAGCACCGCCAGCGCGTTGGCGCGATCCAGATCGAGGTTGGCCCGGCCTTCGCCGGGGAAGAAGAGGCCCAAGAAGTAGTCGGCCACGGCGCCGGCCTCGCGCCAAGCGCTGGGGGGCAGCTTGAGCTTCAGCAGCCCGACGGGGTCACTGTGATTCTCTTGGCTGACCACGCCTAAGTCGGCGGCCTTGAACGGGTCGCGATCCGCCACCAAGAAGGCCTCCGCAAAGCGCATCCGCTCCACCAGGCTGGCGCTGCTGATCCAGTCCCGGCCATAGTCCGACCAACCGTCCGGCTCGACGCGCTCGAACATCGGCATGTTCAACCGGGTGAGCGGGAGCGCCAGCAGAGAGCCGTCGGTGTCCGCCGTGACCCCACCTCCGGGTTGGACCGCGCGCAACTGGCGCACGACGCTGACCACGAATTTCAAGGGCGTTTTGGCTTTCTGCTGCGCGGCGGCATCATGCCGAAACAGGTCGGAGCTGAAGATGGCGCGCAGGACTTGGCGGAGGTTGCCCTGGCGGCCGTCGGCGGCCGTTCGCTCCCAGGCCAGCATGCATTGGTGGACGAGTTGGCCCTCCGGACTCAAGGCGCTGGGGTTCGAGTAATCGTAGGCGCCCTGGACGAAGTTCTCATGGACGAGCAAGCGGCAGAGCTTGGCGCAAATGAACTCCTGCGTATAAGGCAGGTTGGCGAGATGCTGGAGCACGTCGTCGCCGTCCTGCATGCCGCCGTTGCCGGTTCGCGCCGGCAGGTCCAGCTCGTAGGAGTGGCCGGCATACGGCGGGCCGAACCGGGTGTCGCAGGTCTTGTTTTTGAAGATGGCCTTGGCCCCGGAGTCGTGGTGGGAGCTGGTGAAGTGCAGGGTCCAGACGCCGGGATCGCTGTTGCGATTGGCCACGCGCGGGGCGAAGGGATTCTGCTGCTCGCCGGGAGGCACTTTCTCCACGCCCCAGCCGGTCCAGACCCGGGCCATCTGCTCGATATCGGTCTGGTCGTAACCGTTGTCCACGCCCATGGTAAACAATTCCATCAGCTCGCGCGCGTAGTTCTCGTTCGGATTCCCGCCCGTGCTGGTCACCGTATCGAGGTAAATGACCATCGCCGGGCTTTGGGCGCTGATCTTGAGCAGATCGTAGAAGGTGGTGTTGGGGTCCAGCAACGCCCGCTGCCAGTTATCCAGCGCGTGGAAGCGGAACGCGGTGCTGACGTGGCTGATGTCCGTCCGGTTCGTGATCAGCCCAGCGATGTAGTTGTAGGTCTTGGTGTATTGGGTGGTAAAATGATTGTCGCAGAATTGGGTCAGGACCTCCACCAGTTGGCGTTGGCCCCGCACCGCGTGGAGCAGATGCCAGGCGCGCAGGTCGTCGATGGTGCCGGCGCCGGCCGTGAGTTTGGCATAGAGGGCGGCGGGCAGCGCCTGGCTGGGCACGAGGTGATGGGTGCTGTTGAGCCCCTGTTTGTAGCCCGCGCTCCCGTTGAGCCCCACCGTCAGCCGATCCCCATTGGTGCTGGGGAGGTACCAATAGCTCAGCGTATAGGTCTGGCCCACGCTCAACGACGGGGTCAGCGTTTGCCACACGGCGGAGCTGGGGGCGTAACCGGCGCTGGTGGCCACCAAATGGAGGCTGTTGGTGCCGCCCCAGGTGGTGTTGGTGTTCAGGCCGCTGGGGGCGAGGTTGGTGGCAATGTGCCACGTCGCTCCCAATGGCGTCTGGAAATCGCCATCGCGGATCAGATTCGTGCCCACGGCGCTATTGGTCCCCTTGACCAGCCGGAGTCCGGCCACGTACACGTCCCCGGGGGCGTCCAGGGTGAGGTAGAACGTCGAGCCAGAGGCCACCCCCGTCATCGTCACCAGTTGCCACGTCGGGGCGCCGGGGGCGGCGTCGAGATCGTCGGGGATCGTTTCCGGCGCCAACTGTTCATCAATGTAGGCTTGGGGGCCGATCGGGTTGGGCCCGGTCCAGACCCGCTGCAGATCGTCCGGGGTCGGACTGTACGCCAGGCGGTTCAGGACAATCGAGGTCAGCAGGGCGTCGTCGCTCAGCCGGTTCACCCGAAGCCGCTGAAAAGCATGCGGCTGGGTCACCGGCGCGGTCCAGGTGTAGCCCTGGACCTGCCCGCGCGGATCGTTGGTGTAGGGACCAAAAACCGTCGGCGCCGATTCGATCAGGAAGGCGTCCGCCGCCGGATAGGGGGTCCATTCGAGTTGCTCGAGGGCATTGCTCACGGTGGTGACCAACACCGGAGGGTCCGGCGGTCCCCCCGCGATTCCGGGGCGCGGGGCGGCCAGACAAACCAAGAGCGCGAGGGTCAGACCGGAGGCCGTTGGGTGGCGCATAATCAGGGCGCGATGCTCAACCCGGCGCCATGCCGGGCGGACGTAAATTAAGCACGTTTCATGCCATAAATCCTAGCGGCTTATACGAGTCGGATGGGGTCTAGACCTGCCTCAACAACGCCCGGCGCTGCGGCCCCCGGCCGCGCCCGGTCCGCCCATGCGGCCCGGGGGATGCCGGGAGTCCGGCGCGGGTGATTGCCTCAGCCTCGGACAGGATGGTCCGGTTTCGGCACAGCCCGACGCGGGGCCGCGGCCCGGGACTGGTCCGGCCCCGCCGGGTTGGGAAGCGGGGGGCGTTGCCGCTCCGCCGAGCGGCGACGGTTGGGGAAGGCGGCACAAAACGGTCCGCGGGGGGAGTCGCACCGCGATCACTCCCGCGGCTGGCAAGTTGGTGGGCAATAGGTTATGCGTGTTTTTGGGAACCGGGTCAAAAACTTTTTTGCTGCAATCCGGTCCATTTCGGCGTACATGATTACCCCCGAGGCTTATGGCACTGCGGCATACTTGCATACCGAGGGACCCAGGCGCCGCCCACGGCGCCAGCCCTTCCCGGTTCCCTTTACCCGGAGGACCGTAAATGCCCCGCATCTTCGATAACATCGAATCGGATCTGCTCCCAGCCCTCGAGCAAACGCTGCTCGTCTCCCAACGCGCCGACTTTTGCGTCGGCTACTTCAATCTCCGCGGCTGGAAGGCCATTGACGCCCACGTCGAGAACTGGCCGGGCGGGCCGGAAAACCAGTGCCGCCTCATGGTCGGCATGCAACGCCTGCCCCAGGACGAACTCCGGGAATGCCTCAGTCTCGTTCACAAAGACGAGCCGATGGACAACCCCACCGCCATCCGGCTCAAGCGCAAGCTCGCCGAGGACTTCCGCAACCAGCTCGCAATGGGCGCCCCCACCGATGCCGACGAAGCCGGCCTGCGCCGGCTCGCCGCCCAACTCAGATCCGGCAAGCTCGTCGTTAAGCTCTTCCTGCGTCACACCCTGCACGCCAAGCTCTACCTTTGCTTCCGCCACGACTTCAACAACCCCCGTGTGGGCTATCTCGGCAGCAGCAACCTGACCCTGGCTGGCCTCGCCCGCCAGGGCGAGCTCAACGTTGATGTGCTCGACCTCGACGCCACGGCCAAGCTCGCCGCGTGGTTTGAAGATCGCTGGAAAGACCACTGGTGCCTCGACATCACCAAGGAGCTCATCCAGGTCATCGAAGAAAGCTGGGCGCGCCCGGACATCCTGCCGCCCTATTACCTCTACGTCAAAATGGCCTACCACCTGGCCGAGGAGGCGCGGGCGGGCCTGTCCGAGTTTTCCATTCCCAAAGAGTTTCGCGAAGTGCTGCTCGATTTTCAGAGCGCCGCCGTCCGCATCGCCGCCCGCCACCTCGAAAAGCGCGGCGGCGTCGTAATCGGCGACGTGGTTGGCCTCGGCAAGACGCTCATGGCCAGCGCGCTGGCCCGTGTGTTCCAGGACCCGCCCCACTCGCTCGAGACGCTCATCATTTGCCCCGTCAACCTCCAAACCATGTGGCAAGACTACGCCGATACCTACCGGCTGCTCTGCAGAATCGTGCCGTTGACACAGGTTGGCTCCGTCTTGCCCGAACTCCGCCGCTACCGCGTCGTGCTGATCGACGAAAGCCACAATCTCCGCAACCGCGAGGGCAAACGGTACGCCCTCATCCGCGATTACATCGAGCGCAACAACAGTCGCTGCATCCTCCTTTCGGCCACGCCGTACAACAAGACCTACCTCGACCTCGGCAACCAACTCCGCTTGTTCCTCAACCCGGAACAGCCCCTCGGCCTCCGGCCAGACGAATACCTCCGCCGGGACTGCCACGGTCTCGTCGAAGACTTCACCCGCCGCCACCAGTGCCCCGTCAACTCGCTCGCGGCCTTCGAGAAAAGCGAATATGCCGACGACTGGCGCGAGCTCATGCGCCTGTTCATGGTCCGCCGCACCCGCTCCTTTATCGAAAAGAACTACGCCCAGCCCCACCCCGATACGGGCAAGAAATGCCTGCGGCTGGAAAACGGCCAGCCGTTTTTCTTCCCCAAGCGCGTGCCCTGCACCCTCAAATTCCGCATCCGCGACGGCGACAGTCGCGACCAATTCGCCCGCCTCTACTCCGATAAGGTCGTTGACACCATCCGGGTCTTGCACCTGCCCCGCTACGGGCTGGGCAATTACGTCAAACCCAGCCTCGACCGCCCGCCCACCCAGGACGAAGCGGAAGTCATCAAAAACCTTTCCCGCGCCGGTCTCCGCCTTATGGGCTTCTGCCGCACCAACCTCTTCAAACGCCTGGAAAGCAGCGGCTGGGCTTTCATCCAATCCGTCCAGCGCCACGTCCTGCGCAATTTCATCTACCTGCAGGCCATCGAAACCAGCCAACCGCTCCCCATCGGCACCCAGGACGACGCCCTGTTCGATACCGCCGGCCAGGACGCCGACCTCGACGCCACCACCGCAACCCGCGATTTCTTCGGCGAAGCCAACGGCACGGCGCCAACCTTTGGCGACAAACTGCGGTTGCCTCGAATTGACGGACAGAGAATCGGGGTCACCATCAAGAAATGGGATATGGTATGTATGCGTTGAAGAGAAACCTCGAACAGATCTGGGATCAATTGCGCGGCCAAAAGCCGAGCCGCGTCAATTCCCTGGAGGAGGTGCAGATCAAGGGCCTGCGGGGCATTGTGGACCTGCGGGTGCCGCTTCCATTTCCCGTAACGGTGCTGGCGGGTCCGAATGGCTGTGGCAAGTCAACCGTGTTGTTTGCGCTGGCCTGCGCGTACCGGGCACCCTCGGGCGGTATTATCGATCGCACCCCAACCCGGCTCTTTCCGGATTTTCGCCCGTCAAAGACCGCGGCGGAAGCCGTAGGGGACCACCGGGCGCCGGTAGAAATCACCTTCGCCTACGTGGCCAGCGGCGAGCGGGCGCAGATGCGCTGGGCCAGGAGCAAGGGCAAGTGGAACCGGAGTTTTTTCGGCCGCAAGCGCGGGAGCCAGCCCGAGCGGAAGGTGCACCTGCGAACCTTGGCAAACCTCAGTAACCCCTCGGAAGTGAGGACCGTCCTTCAGTTGGCGCGTAAGCAGTTCACCACCGAGCAAATCGATGCCTCCAACATCGCCCTGGCCCAGCGGATCCTCTCGTTTGGCTATGCCCGCCTCAGCAGGGTCACGGCTGGCGCTCGCAACCTCCTATTCGCGGAGCGCTCCGGGCCCTCCGGCGCCTCCGGAAGTCGCTATTCGGAGTTCCACATGTCCGCCGGGGAACGATCGATTCTGCGCCTCTCGATGGAGGTCTCCAAGATGGAGGATGCCTTGGTGCTGATCGACGAGGTGGAAGCCGGTCTGCATCCGCATCTCCAGCAGTTGCTCATGTTGGAGTTGCAGCGCCTGGCTCTCCGGAATCAGCTGCAAGTAGTCGTTACCACCCACAGCCCGAACGTCCTGGACACCTGGCCTGTCGATGCGCGGGTGTTTCTTGAGCGAACGGACACGAATGTGGTCCGCCGTGAGGCGTACCGCGACCTCATTCAGAGAGCCTTGTACGGTCGCGCGGAGGACGTGCTATCGGTGCTGTGTGAGGACGAGGAAGCCGAAGCCTTCATCCGCGGACTCCTCGATGTGCTCGGTCCAAAGGTGGACCTCCTGCAAAACGACCTTCAGGTCGGCCGAGACACGGGCAAGGATCAGTTCCCCGCGCACCTCGAGACTCTGGGCAAGTTCCGGAAGTTAAACGACCTCCTCTTCGTTCTGGACGGCGACGGGCGCGGCATCGGCGCTCAGTTAGCAGCACGTGCCACGCAACTCGGCCAGGTGGCGAGGGTCCTCTACCTTCCCGGCACCGTGCCCCCTGAGGTTTGGGTGTGGAACCTA
>JAJXTA010000084.1 GCA_021784265.1 bacterium
GAACGGCCAAGTCCTCCAGACGCTCACGACCAATGTCCCGCAGACCAACTGGGTGGCGCAGACGACCTGGGTCTCCCCGCCGGCGGGCACCTACACGATTGTGGCCAAGGCCACCGACGCCTTGGGGGCGACCAACTACAGCAGCGCCGCAGCCGTCCAGGTGTTAGCCGGGCCCGAGATCACGCTCACCTCGCCCACCAACGGCGCCTTTTTCCTGACGAATGTGCCGATCCCGCTGGCGGTCTCCGTCACCGCGGGCACGGGCCAGCTCACCGCGGTGACCTACCTGGACGGCACCAACGTGATCGGGAGTGTCTCCAACGCCCCGTATTCGCTCCTCTGGACGAACGCCAGCGCCGGCCCGCACCTCATCTCCGCCGTGGTGACCGACCAACTGGGCGGGAGGATGACCAGCGCGGTGGCGACGGTGCAGGTGGGCTCCAGTCTGATCCCATTCAACGGGTTGACCCTGTGGCTGGATGCCGATGTGGGGGTGAGCACGGATCAGGAGGGCAGGGTTACCGCCTGGGCCAATCGCACCGGGGCGGGCCCCGGTGTCAGCCAAGCCACCAGCAGCCAACGCCCGCTCTGGGTCACCAATGTCCTCAATGGCAGCGCGGTCATGCGGTTCGACGGGCTGAATGATTATCTGACCAACGCCGTGCCGGTGACCGGCCTGTTCAGCACGAACGCCGGCACCATCATCTTAGTCCAACGCCAAGCCGCGACCAACGGGGACAACCTCAGCTTCCTCTGGAACCCCGCGGATGCCACGGACTTGGTGGCCCTCTATTTGGCCTACGCCAACGGCTTGGACTTTGACTTCGGCGATACCACCACGCCGGGAGCGCGCTTGGGCGTCGCCGCGCCCGCCAACTGGCCCGATACCTATCACGAAATCGAGGCCACCCGGGGGCCCGACGGCACCCGCACGCTGGTGGTCGATGGGTTCAGCCTGGTCCAGGGCCAGTCGGACAGTGGGCTGGTGGACGAGGGACCGCAACTGCTGCAAGTGGGCGGCAGCCCGGGCTTGGCCATGCTGGCCGGTGATATCGCGGCGGTGCTGGTCTATAATCGCACCCTGGCGACCGGCGAGGTCGCGACCGTGCGGGCCTATCTGCAAAACCGGTACGGGCTGGACCTCTCCGGCGATCTGCCGCCCACGGTGAGCCTGGCGGCCCCGAGCAGTAACAGTGTCTTTGCGGCCAATCAACTGGTCACCTTGGGGGCGGAAGCTGCCGATGCCGATGGTTCCGTGGTGCGGGTCGAGTTTTACGTGGACGGGGCCCTGGTTGGGCAGGCGACCTCGGCGCCCTTCACCTTCGCCTGGACGGCGGGGCCGGTGGGCTCGCACCAGATTCTGGCCCGGGCCGTGGATAACGGCGGGCAAACCACGGACAGCGCGCCGGTGACTCTCTATGTCGCTCCGCTGGCGCCGGTGCCGGTCGGGGGCCTGACCCTCTGGCTGGACGCCAACAGCGGGGTGGGGACCGATGGTTCCGGCCGGGTCACCGCTTGGACGAACCGGAGCGTTTTGGGCGGGAGCGTGGCCCAGACCGTCACCACGAACCGGCCGCTCTGGGTGCCCAACGTGTTGAATGGCACCAACCCGGTCGTGCAGTTCGACGGTGTGAGTGACTACCTGACCACGTCGCTGCCGCTTTCCGCCCTGGTCGCCACCAACGCCGGCACGGTGATTGTGGTGCAACGGCAGGCTTCGCTCAACGCGCTGAACAACACCCTGGCCTGGAATCCTTACACTTTTGCCAATCGCCTGAGTCTCTTCCTGAGCTTCAACACCAACCTGATCCTCGACTTTGGGGATATTACCGCCGGCGGCCGCCTCCAGGTGGCGGCCCCCGCCAGTTGGGCCGACGCCTACCACGAGGTCGAGGCTTCCCGTGCCGCCGACGGCACCGGCCTGATCACCGTGGATGGGCGGTTGGTGGGGAGCGGGCAACTTAGCGGCGCCCTCCAACCCGATGCGCCGCACGATCTGGATGTCGGTGGGGTGCCGGGCAATGCCTTATTGCAAGGGGCCATCGCCGAGCTCCTGGTCTATAACCGCACGTTGGCCTCCAACGAGCTGGACCAGGTGCGTGCCTACGTCCAGAGCCGGTACGCGGTCAACACCGCGGGTGACGTGCCGCCCGTGGTGAACCTGACCTCGCCGGCCGACGGCGAGGCCTACGCGGTGGGCCAGGCCGTGGTGCTGAGCGCCAGTGCGGCCGACCCGGACGGCACGGTCGTGCGCGTCGAGTTTTATGTCGATGGGACGTTGGTCGGCCAAGCGGCGGCCCCGCCGTTCCTGGCCGGGTGGCATGCCACGACCGCCGGGGCCCATCAACTCATCGCCCGGGCGGTGGATGATGCCGGCAAGAGCACCGATAGCACGCCGGCGACTATCCAGGTGATCGCCGGCGCCCCGGTGCCGGTGACCGGCTTGCGACTCTGGCTGGATGCGGGCCAAGGCATCGCCGCCAATGCCGCCGGGCAGGTCGCCGCGTGGACGAATCAGGCGGTGCTGGGCGGCATGCTGGCCCAGAGCGGCGCGACCAACCAACCGGTCCTGGTGACCAACACGCTGCACGGGCATGCGGTCCTTCGTTTCGATGGCGTCCATAGTTACCTCACCAACCTCTTTGCCCAACCCAGCCTCTTCGACGCGGCCAACGCCAGCCTCTTCGTCGTTGCCCGGCAAAGCGCCGCGGGCCCGACCAACACCCTGGTCGCCTGGAACGTGGGTGTGCCCACGAACTGGGTGAACCTGGCCGTGAGCGGGGGTACGAATCTGGTGTTTGACTTCGGCGACAGCGAGGCGGGCGGACGTCTCCAAGCGCCGACGCCCAGCAACTGGGTCACGGCCTTTCACTCCCTCGAGGCCTACCGCGACACCAGCGCGGCCTGGCTCTGGGCCGACGGCCAGCAATTGGCCCAAACCCAGACCAGCGCCAGCTTGGCTGGCAACGCCACCGCCACCTTCACCGCCGGCGGCCTGCCCGGTGCCTTGCTGCAAGGCGACATCGCGGAGGTCCTGGTCTATGACCGCGGCTTGGACGATTCCGAGAGCTCGGCGGTGCGGAACTACCTGGGCCAGAAGTACGGCCTGTTCACCTCCTCGAATCTGCCGCCCCAGGTCCTCTTGACCTCGCCGCCGGCCAACTCGAGCTTCCCGCTCGGCACGAGCATCGCGCTGACCGCGGCCGCCTCCGACCCGGACGGCGCCGTGACGGCAGTCCAGTTTTACGCCAACGGCGTCCTGGTGGGCGGCACGAACGACGCGCCGTTCAGCGTAACCTGGCTGCCGCCTGTGGCGACCAACTACACCTTGACCGCGGTGGCGGTGGATAACCTCGGCGCGCAGACGACCTCGGCCCCCATCGCGCTCACGATCGTGGCCACCAGCCAGGCGCCCGTCGTGCAACTGACCAGCCCGGCGCCCAACGCCATTTTTGGCGCCCCGGCAAACGTGCCGCTGGCGGCGACGGCCTCGTCGTCCGCGGGGACCGTGAGTTCAGTCCAGTTCTTTGCCGGCACGACCCTGCTCGCCACCCTCGCCGCGCCGCCCTACACGCTGGTTTGGTCCAACGTGCCCCCCGGCGCCTACTCCGTCAGCGCGCGGGCGTTTGACAACACGGGCCTGGGCGCCACCTCGGTGGTGGAGCAGATCACCGTGCTGCCTTCCTTGGGCGGCTTGGTGGGACCGAACCAGATCGGGTTCAAGTTCACGCTCTATCTGAGCGCGGGGCAGAGCTACGACGTGGATGCCTCGACCGATCTGACTCACTGGACCTCGCTCGGCACCGTGCAGAGCACCAACGGCCTCTACAACTTCGTCGATTTCGACGCCCCCAGTTTCCCGGTGCGCTTCTACCGCCTCCGCTCCCATTAGCTCGGCGCGGGTGCCGACCCGCGGGAGCTAGGCTTTAGAAGGTGCCGCTCCGCGCGTGCCGTCGCGCGCCTCCCCCGTGGACCTGCTCGCCCAGCCCAAAGCCCCAGAGGCCTGGCGCACTCCACAAGCTGGCGCAACGCTCAACGGGCCCGGCTGGCGTGGAGCCTGTGGGAGTGCGGTTTTGTGTGCGCATGACGGGCAAGCGCGTCATCCGGGCGCGCCGCGAAGGCTGGTCCGCGCCCGGGCTCCCGTTTCCATTCCAAGCGTTGAGCGCTAAGGTTGGAAGAAGAGCGCGCCGCGGGTGAGGGTTTTGCGCCGCCACACCTTGTGTCCGGCGCAGGCGTAGAGGTAGGCGTGGTCCGGGCCGGCGAAGGCCACGCTCACGCAGGCCTCGGCGCTGGGTTTGCTGATCACGCCGCCGAGCCGCCCGGTGCTGTCGAACACCTGGGTCCCGGCGTAGGAAGTGACGTAGTAACGGTCGGCGAGGTCGGTGGTGAGGCCGTCGCCGCCGCTCTCGCGCCGGCCGGGTGGGGTGCGGAGCGTCATGTTCGCTTCCCCACCGCGCAGCGTGCCGTCGGCGGCGATGAGAAAGCTCCAGACGTTCGTCCCCCCGTATTCGCTGACGATGAGCCGCTGCTGATCGGCGCTTAACGAGATGCCGTTGGGCTGGTGGATGCCTCCGGCCACGACGGGTGGCCGTGCCATCCCGCGCGCGCTGATGGGGACACGGAGGACCTGGCCGGCGGCGGTGTCGGTAAAGTAGATCCAACCGGCCCGCGAGACGATCAGGTCGTTGGGCGCCACCTCGGTCGCCACCACGGCGACGGTCTTGGTCTGGGGATCGATGGTCACGAGGCTGGGTTTGCCGCCGGAGCTGCCCCCTTGCGTGGCGGCGTAGAACTGGCCGTCGGGCCCAAGTTTGAGGCCGCTGATCTTGGGGCCAGCCTCGAACCAGCGGGTGTCTCGGCCGTCGAGCCCGATCCGGTGGAGGGTCGCGTTTGGCAGATCGCTGAAATAGAAGTTCCCGGCGGCGTCAGTCGTGGCGGCGTCGGTGAAGGCATAACCTTCGCCCACAACTTCCCAATCCCCGGGCTGGCCGCCTTGGGGGAGGACCTTCGAGAGGGCTTCGTCGCCGGCGAGGTTGTCGTTGGTCAGGGGTGCCGGGAGCGGGGTTTTGTCGCGCCAGAGCCAGCGGAGCGAGTCCGGGAGAATGGCCCCGCCCTGGCGGCCGTTGTGGGCGCCATCGCCCAGCACGAACCGGAAGTCGTAGCCGGCAAAGGCCAGGGCGCTGGCCATCTCCTGAGCGGCCAACGGCCAGTTGCCGTGGAGGTTGTTGAGATCGTTGCGGCCGTCCTGGAGGAAGATCCGGATCGGCTTGCGCTCGGTTTTGCGGATCAGGGCCGGATAGACATTGCCCCCGCGGATGTTGGTGAAACTCCCCACGTGGCTGAGGACCTTGCGGAATTGGTCAGGGCGCTCCCAGGCCACGGTCCAGGCGCAGATGCCGCCGCTGCTGATGCCCCCGATGGCTCGCTGCCAGGGATCGTGGCTGAGGCTGAGGTGGTAGGTCTGCTCGACGTAGGGGATCAGCTCCTCGACCAGGAACCGGGCGTAGGCGTCGCCGAGGGAATCGTACTCGAAACTGCGGTTGCTGGCCCCGCGCGCCGGATCGCCCCCGGGGATCACCCGCGCGCCGGGGTTGACGAAGAGGCCGACGGTCACGGGCATTTCGCCCCGCTGAATCAGGTTGTCGAAGACGATGGGCACCCGCATCGACCCGTTGGTGCTCACGTAGGCCTGTCCATCCTGGAACACCATCAGCGCCGCGGGGTGGGCCGGCGCGTACTGGGCGGGGATGTAAACCCAACACTCCCGCCGGGTGTCGGGGAACACCCGCGAGGCGGTGAAAGTGAAGCGTTCGACGCGCCCCTGGGGAACGCCCGCGTGGGGAAAGGAGTCGGGGCCCAGTTGGTAGGCATCGGCGGGGTTGGCGGCCCACGGGCCGGCCACGGCCAGCGTCAGCAGGGCCGATAAGGTAGTGAGATGCCCCAGATAACTCGAGGTTCGCATCGGCAGAGTTTGCCTGGTTGCTGATGTCTGTCCAGAACGTCCGTCGCTCCCGGCGAGGCCGTGCGGGCCGGTCCTGGGTCGGGTGAGGGCTTTCCGCAGGCGCGGCGGCGGGTCGGCGGCGGGCGATGCCCGCTCGGACGCAGGGAGGAAGGCACTGGACGGTTCGCCCCGTTCTCACTCGCGCGCGGCGGCGGCTCCGGCACGGCTCCTGCTGCGTAAAACCGCGGGCCGCTGACCGATTCCTGCGGCGGCGGCCGTGCGCCATGTTGACTGACCCTTCAACCGTGGCGGTGGCTCTCCCCACCGCCACCGCGACCTTGGCTGTTCCGGGCTCGGAACCGGGCTCCGGGGCGGTAACGGCGCCCCGCGTGCCGTTCCGGAGCCATTGGGCCGCTTGGTGGGGCCAAAGCGAGCGGTTGGTGGCGGTTTCCCCCTCCCGCCGGATCACGCTGGCACGTCAGGCCAACCGCCAGGCGCGTCTGCCGCGCTCTTCCGGCCGGAGTCCGGCCTAAGGACCGACCCCGGTCCGTCGCCGCCGGGCTCACTCGGGGTGCCCTGGGTCGGGGCCACCGTCCCTGCCTGGCTGTCCGGTTTTGTGACAGCTTCCCCGGGCACTACCGGGAGGCGGTGGCGCGGTCGGCTTCGAGCGCCGCGAGACTGGTGGCGGCCGGTTCCCATTCCCCGTTGCGGGCTTCCAGTTCCTCGAGGAGGGCTTGCAGCTCCCGGTTGACCTTGAGGGCCCGGCCTGATTCCTCGTAGGTCTCGGGTCGTTCGAGTTCGGCGGTCAGTTCGGCCTGACGCCGTTCCAACTGGTGGATCGCCGCCTCGAGGTTGGCGACCTGTTCCCGCAGGTTCTGGAGGTCACGGTATCGGGCTTGGCGCGCCGCGGCGGCTTGGCGCCGCTGTTCCTTGCGCTCTTGGGCCAGCCTGGGGGCCGCGTCGAGGGGGGTGTCCGGCCGCCCGGCGCTGGCGGCGGCGGGTGGGAAGGCCGCTGCCCGGGCAGGGGCGGTTTTATCCAGGTAGTATTGGTACCCGCCGGGGTAGTGGGTGAGCTGGCCGTGCTGGACATGCACGGCATGGTTGGCCAGCGCGCGGATGAAGTAAACGTCGTGGCTGATGAAGACCAGGGTGCCGGCGAACTGCAGGAGCGCGGCGACGAGCGCCTCGACGCTGGCCAGGTCCAGGTGCGTGGTCGGCTCATCCATCAACAAGAGGTTCGGTGGGTCCAGGAGGAGCTTGACCAGGGCCAGCCGGCTCTTTTCGCCCCCGCTCAGCACGCCGACCGGCTTGAACACGTCGTCGCCGCGGAAGAGGAAGGCCCCCAGCACCGTGCGGACGAAGGTCTCCGTCAGCCGTTGCGGGGTGTCGAAGGCCTCCTCCAGGACGGTGCGGTCGGCGTGGAGCATGTCGATGCGGTATTGGGAGTAGTAACCGGAGCGGACGTTGTGGCCCAGGCGGCGTTCGCCGGCTTGGGGGGTGAGGACGCCCGCCAGGAGCTTTAAGAGGGTGGATTTGCCCGCCCCGTTGGGGCCGACCAGCACCACCCGTTGGCCGCGCTCGGCCTGGAAGGCCAACTGGTCATAGACCACTTGGCGGCCATAGGCGAAATGAACCCCCTCGAGGGACACGACCCGGAGTCCGCTGCGGGGTGGCTGGGGGAAGGTGAAGCTGATGGTGGCCTCGGGGGCTTGGGGCGCCTCGAGTTTCTCCATGCGCTCGATCTGCTTGAGCTTGCTCTGGGCTTGGGCGGCCTTGGTGTTCTTGGCGCGGAACCGGTCGGCGAAGGCCTGGAGGCGGGCAATCTGGCGCTGTTGATTCTTCCAGGCGGCCAGGAGCTGCTCCTCGTTGGCCTGACGCTGCTGGAGGTAGGCGTCGTAATTGCCCCGGTAGCGGAACAGCCGGCCTTGCCTGATCTCGACCACGGTCGTGACCAGTTGATTGAGGAACTCACGGTCGTGAGAGATCATGAGGATGGCACCCGGATAGGTGCGGAGGTACTCTTGGAACCAGAGCAAGGCCTCCAGGTCCAAGTGGTTGGTGGGCTCGTCGAGCATGAGCAAGTCCGGTTCCTGGACCAGCAGGCGGGCCAGGTGGGCGCGCATGACCCACCCACCGCTCAATTCTCCGGCCCGCCGGGCGAAGTCGGTCTGGCGAAAGCCCAAGCCTTCGAGCACCTGCTTGGCCTTGGCCTCGAGGCGGTGGCCGTCCAAGTCCTCGAACCGGCGCTGGGCGTCGGGGTCCGCGTGCTCCCCGGGGTGCCCGGCGGCGGGGCGGTGGTGGAGGCGCTGTCGCAGGGCCGCCAGCTCCGGGGTAATCCCAGCCGCCAGATCCAGGACCGTCTCGGGGCCGACGGGGGCGTTCTCTTGGGGCAGGTGCCCCAGGCGGGTGCCCCGGAGGAGCTCGACCCGCCCCGCGTCCGGGGGTGTGGTCCCCAGCACCAGCGCGAAGAGCGTGGACTTGCCCGCGCCGTTGGGGCCGACCAATCCCAGCCGGTCCGGGCGGTTGACCTGCAAGGAGACCTGGGCGAACAGGGTGCGTCCGCCGTAGGCCTTGCTCACATCGGAAAGCGACAGCATGCGGCGGGGATGGTGGCGCGGGGGTGGCAGGCCGACAAGCGCCAAACAGGGTGCGAGAGGGCCACTTTCGGCACGCAACGTGCTATTTGCTGAGGGTGTCGAGTACCCAACGATTGGGCGGGGGAGTTGTCCAATATGATGGCGAGCCGAGCGGCGGCGGCGGTGGCGC
>JAJXTA010000085.1 GCA_021784265.1 bacterium
CTCGCGGGTCAGCCCCATGGCGATAACGATCTTGGTGAGCAATTGACCGGCGCGACCGACGAACGGTTCGCCTTGGCGGTCTTCGTCCGCTCCCGGCGCTTCTCCGACGAACATCAGCGAGGCGTGGATGTCGCCCACCCCAAAGACCACCTGCGTTCGGCTCCGGACCAAGTGCGGGCATTTTTGGCAGGCGAGCGCGCGGGTGCGCAGGGCGGCCATAGCGGCCTCCCTCGCCTCGCGGGACAAGGTCGATTTTCGAGCGCTCGTGGGTGTGGGCATGGCGAGAGGGGGAGGAGAGGGCGGGGCGGGTGCTGTTGCGGGCGGCGGGTTGGGCAAGGGAACACCGGATGGCGGAGGGAGTTCAGCTCCGAAGTGGGGAGAGGCGGGAGGAGACGCCGCGGCCGACGGCAGGGCAGGGCGGCGCGGCGCGGGCCCCCTGAGGGCGGCCCAGGTTGCTTGTGTCACGGGTACAGACTTCACACCGCGCGCCTGGAGGTCCTCCAAGTGCCGGATGGTGGCGGCGAGCAGTTGGCCGTAGAGGCCGGACATGGGCAGAGGGTAGCGCTCCGGGGGAGCGGCGCACGCAAAAAGCGGCGGTGGTCCGAGGCGGCTCGGTCAGCGAGCCCGCCGGTCGGTCTTCGGGCGGGATTACCCCTCGAAGCGCCGGGCGAGGAGGCAAGCGTTATGGCCGCCGAACCCGAAGGAGTTATTCAGGACCGCCTCGAGGCGCTGCTCGCGGGCCTGGTTGGGGACGTAGTCCAGGTCACACTGCGGATCGGGTTGTTCGAGGTTGATGGTGGGTGGGACGATGCCCTGCTGGAGGGCCAGGCAGCAAATCGCCATCTCGACCGCCCCCGCCGCGCCGAGCATGTGGCCGGTGGCGCCCTTGGTCGAGCTCACGGCCAGCTTGCGCGCGTGGTCGCCGAAAACGCTCTTGATGGCCAACGTCTCGCACAAGTCCCCTTGCGGCGTCGAGGTGCCGTGGGCGTTGATGTAGCTGATCTGGTCCGGGCGCAAGCGCGCCGAGCGCAGCGCCATGCGCATGCACCGGGCGGCGCCATCGCCGTCGGGGGCCGGCGAGGTCATGTGGTGCGCGTCGGCGGTGTTGCCGTAGCCGACCACCTCACAGTAAATCCTGGCCCCGCGGGCTTTGGCATGCTCGAGGGCTTCCAACACGACGACGCCGGCGCCCTCCCCCATGACAAAGCCGTCGCGGCCGGCATCAAAGGGGCGGGAAGCGTGTTGTGGGGCGTCGTTGCGGGTGCTCATGGCCCGCATGGCGCAGAAGCCGCCGATGCCCAGGGGCGAGATCGTGGCCTCGCTGCCGCCGGCGAACATCACCTGGGCGTCCCCCATTTTAATGGTGCGCCAAGCCTCGCCGATGGCGTGAGAGGCGGTGGCACAGGCCGAGCAGGTGGCCAGATTGGGCCCGCGCAGGTTGCAGTAAATCGAGAACAAACCCGAGGCCATGTTCAAGATCAGCATCGGGATCATGAAGGGCGACAACCGGTCCGGCCCCTTGGCCAGGAGGATGCGATGCTGTTCCTCGGTGGTATGCAGCCCGCCGATCCCCGAGCCGATGAAGACGCCGATCTCGTCCCGGTTGCAGCGGTCCAGGTCCAAGCCCGAATCGCGCAGCGCTTGGCGGGCGGCGACGATGCCAAACTTGCTGAACCGGTCGGTGCGCCGTTCCTCTTTGGGGGACGGGAAGGCCGGGCCGGGGTTGAAGGGAGCCTTCACCTCGGCGGCGATCTGGCAGTCATACGCGCTCGGGTCAAAGAGCGTGATCCGGTCCACGGCGCACTGCCCGGCCAGGAGGTTGCGCCAAAACAGCTCCCGCTCCTGGCCGAGGCCGGAGATCACACCCAGACCCGTCACCACGACCCGCTGCTCAGTGGAAATGTCCGCCATAAAAAAAGCAGCCCGGCGCGCGTGGGGCTGGGCTGCTGCGAAAAGGGGTGGCCCCCGGGGTCACTTCTGTTGGATTTCCTCGATATACTTGATCACGTCGCCGACGCTTTGGAGCTTCTCCGCCTCCTCGTCGGGGATTTCCTGGCCGAACTCCTCCTCCAGCGCCATGACCAGCTCGACCGTGTCGAGGGAATCGGCCCCCAAGTCCTCGATGAACTTGGCGTCGGGCGTGACTTGATCGGGATTCACGCCCAACTGTTCGACAATGATGTCTTTGACTTTTTGCTCAATTGACTTTTCGGCAGCCATGCGTTTCTCCAGTTTCTTTTTCCGTGTGTCTATGCGACGTGTTTCAAGGCGTCAAGCCCTGAATAGTGAATTCTTTTCGCGCGTAAAATGGGGCGGTCAGGCGGGTTTGGATCGGAGTTACTCAGGGCTGGTCAGACCCGATTCGTGGGGCCGGCCGGGGCATTCGGCGGCCCCTCACATGACCATGCCGCCATCCACGGTGAGCACCTGGCCGGTCACGTAGCGCGCCCCCGGACTGGCCAGGAAGAGGGCGGCGTGGGCCACGTCCTCGGGCTGGCCCAGCGAGTTGAGTGGGATGCGTTTGGCCACCTCGGCGCGCACCGTGGCCTCGAGGCCCGCGGTCATATCGGTCTCGATAAAGCCGGGCGCCACGGCGTTGACGGTGATGCCGCGCGAGGCCAGCTCGCGGGCGACCGACTTGGTGAAGCCGATCAAGGCGGCTTTGCTGGCGGCGTAGTTGCACTGGCCGGCGTTGCCGATCAAACCGATCACCGAGGCGATGTTGATGATCCGCCCGGCCCGCTGCTTGAGAAAGGTCCGGGCCAAGGCCTTGGTCAAGGCGAAGGCCCCCTTGAGGTTGGTGTCCAGCACCGTGTCCCAATCCTGCTCGCTCAGGCGCATCAGCAAGCCATCGCGCGTGACCCCAGCGTTGTTGACCAGGATATCGACCCGCCCGGCGGCTTGCAGAACCGCCTCGGCGGCCGCGGCCACGGCGGCGGCGTCCGCCATGTCCACCGCCTGGGCCCAGGCGCGGCGGCCGGTCGCGCGGACTTGGGCGGCGACGGCTTCCGCGTTGGCGGCCGTGCGGGAGAGACAGGCGACGTCGGCGCCCTCGGCCGCGAAGCGCAAGGCGATGGCGCGGCCGATCCCGCGCCCCGCGCCGGTGACGACGGCGATTTGGTTGTCGAGCTGACCCATAAGCGGCGTCAGTTCTCCGGGCTGCCCCGCGCGTTGTCAATGTCCGAAAGCATCGGGAGGCTTAAAAGGCGAAATAGATAAAGGCATTGTTCTTGCCGGGGGCCAAGAAGACGGTGAGCACCACCAGCAGGCCGACCACCCAGGGCTGGCGCAACAAGGCGTAGGGCTCGTTGCGCCACCGGACCGAGAGCCACTCCAACGCCAAGGTCACCGCCGCCAGGAGCAGCAGGCCGCCCACCACGATGGGGTCGCCGCCCTCTAAGGTGTGGACGCAGGCGCGCCAGGCCGCGGCGCTGTACGCGCCGGGCGTGAAGGTCACGACCAGCTTGGCGACCAGCACCCGGGCGTGGGTTTCGTAGAAGCAAAGCCAGGCCAGGAAGGTCCCCACCATCGTGGTGGCCCACCCCAGCGGCTTCGGCAGGGTGAAGGACTTGGTTAATCGATGAAAGACCAGGAAGGCGCCGTGCAGGGCGCCCCAGAGGACAAAGTTCCAGCCCGCCCCGTGCCACAAGCCCGAGACCACGAAGACGACGGCCACGTTGAGAGCCCAGCGCCGAGTGCGGCCGCCTCCCAGGGGAATGTAGAGGTAATCCCGAAACCAGTTGCTCAGGGTGACATGCCAGCGCCGCCAGAACTCCTGGATGCTGGTCGAGCAGTAGGGACTGACGAAGTTCAACGTGAGCCGCACCCCCAGGCAGTGGGCCAGCCCAAACGCCACCAGGCTGTAGCCGGCGAAATCGTAATAAATGCGCAGGCCGAACACGAGGTTGGCCATCCAGATCATGAAGGGATTGGTGGCCGAGGCGCGGAAGGGCCCCAGCCAGTTGGCCAGATTGTCGGCCAGGCAACACTTGAAGAAGAGACCGACGGCGATCCAGCAGTCCCCGGTGTCCACCCGCCCGGGCTCCCACCGGAACCCGAACCGTTCCATCTGGGGCAGGAGATCGCGTTTGCGCTCGATCGGGCCGGCCACGATCTGGGGAAAGAAGCCGGCGAAATTCAGGTAGTCTAACAAGGTGGGCAGGGGCTCCTTGAACGCCAAGGTATCGAGAACGAAGGCGATCTTCTGGAAGGTGTAGAACGACAGGCCGACGGGGATCAACAGCGTGTGGAGCGAAGGCCAATCCAGCCCGAGCACGCGATTGCAGGCGAAGTCCGCGTATTTGTAGTAGGCCAGCGGGGCCAGTTGCAGGGGGATCAGGAGCAGGAGGTAGCGGCGGGCCGCGGTGGGGTGGTAGGCAAGAATCCATTTCAACCCCGCGTAGGAACCCAGGGCCACCGCCACCCAGATGAGGAACGTGAGCCAACTGACGCAGAGGAGCAGGAACATCCCCAGGCCAATCAGCGCCACCCGGTCAAATTGGGGCAACGCCGCCGGCCGACGCCGGCACCACACCCGCCGCGTCACGCCGATGACCGCCAGCCCCACGAGCAGCCAGCCCCAGAACCGCAACTGGGCGAAATTCATCGGGACGCCCTGGCCCGCGCCCGCCTCCCGGGCGGTCGGAGGCGAGGTCGGCAGGCGGGCGCGACGGTTACGTCAGAAGGCCGGGTAATGATAACCGGCGCGATAGTCACGGCGCAGCAACGTATTGGCGTAGGGGTCGTCGAGGATCACCTCGCGGTGGCCGTCCCAGTGGAGGCTGCGGCCGGTCTTGAGGGAGATCATGGCCAGCAGGCTCATGTTGGTGGAGCGGTGGCCGATCTCGATGTCGCACACCGGGACGCTGTTATTCTGGATCGCCGTGATGAAATCCGCCCAAAGCTCGCGGATGTTTTGGGCGTCCGGTTCGTGCAGTTGGGCCGGTTCATGCAGCTCCGGCTGGTTGCTGTTGGCGGGGTAGAAATGCCACCCAGAGAGCCAGCCCATGTGGAACGTGCCTTCGGTGCCAAAGAAGTAAACGCCGACGTTCTCCCCCTTCTCCGCCGGGTGGCCCCCGAACATTCGGTGTTCCCACACGGCCGTGAAGGATTCGAACTCGAACACCGCCGATTGGCTGTCCGGGGCGTCGGTCGTCTGATAATCGCGCAGGTTGACCGGCGGTCCTTTGATCGGGCGCCCACCGGTGGAGTAAACGCGCCGGGGATAGCGCTCTTCGGTCCACCAGAGAATCTGATCGAGCCAATGAACGCCCCAGTCCCCGACCTGGCCGTTGGCGTAATCGAGGAACTGGCGGAAACCTTTGGGGTGAATGAGCCGGTTGTAGGGCCGCAGGGGGGCGGGCCCGCACCAGGCGTCCCAGTCCAGCCCCGGGGGCGGGTCCGTGTTGGGCCGCGGCTGCTCGGGGCCGCTGCCGCCATAATTGACGAACGCCCGCACGAACCCGATCTTGCCGGCCTTGCCCGACTTGAGAAACTTCATCCCGGAGATGTTGTGGGGGGAGACGCGCCGGTGCATGCCGACCTGCACCACCCGCCCGTACTGGCGGGCGGCTTTGACCATGGCGCGCCCTTCGTCGATGGTGTGGGAGATGGGCTTCTCGACATAGACGTGCGCCCCCGCTTTCATGGCGTCGATGGCCGCCAGCGGATGCCAGTGGTCGGGGGTGGCGACAATGACGATGTCGGGCGACTCCCGCTCGAGCATGGCGCGATAGTCCTTGTACTTGCGCGGCAGCCCGCCCCCCAGTTGGGTCACCTTCTCGGCCGCCGGCTCCAGTTGGTTGCGGTCCACGTCGCACAGGGCCACGATGTTGCTGCGGCCGGCCTTCATCGCTTCGCCAAGGATGTTCATGCCCCACCACCCGGTGCCGATCAGGGCGGTTCTGAATTTGGTGAAAGCGTCGGCGCCGAAGATAGGTACGGCCGCGAAGCTGGCGCTGGCGGCGGAGGCGGTGCGGAGGAACTGGCGGCGGTTCATGGTCGTGTCGGAGATCAGGGCTGGGCTGAGGCGGTTGACTGCTTACGGTTTAGCTCACGAATGCCGCGCATTGCAGGGTTTGACTTGGGTGAAGTCAAGCGGGAAAACCCGCCGCGGCCCAAGCCCTGGCGGCGCGCCACCGGCGGCTCAGGCCGGCTTCCGGGGGAGGAAGGTCGCGGTGCGCCGTTGGCCCTCGGCGATCTGGTCGGGGCTCATCTGGCGCATCAGGACCTCCCGCTGGGTGGTGGCGGGGGCCCAGCCCTGGGCGGCCGCCAGGTTGTGCCATTTGTAGGCCTCGACAAAGTCCTGGCGCACGGCCCGGCCCTGGGCGGAGAAACGTCCCACCGCCTCCTGTGCCTCGGCGTAACCCTGCTCGGCGGCGCGGCGGTACCACTTGAGGGCCTCGGCATCGTCGGGCGCCAGGCCAGTGCCGGCCTCGAGGCACGCGCCGAGGCGGTGCTGGGCCTGGGCTAGCCCCTGCTCGGCCGCCCGCCGGATCCACCGGACGGCCTCGGCGGGATCACCGGCGACCAGCTTTCCTTCCAAGTACGAGGCCCCGAGCTTGAGGGCGGCCCCGGCATGACGATGCTCGGCCGCCTTGCGGACCCAGCTCAAGGCTTGGGCCGCGTCGGGCTCGACCCCTTTGCCTTCCTCGTAGCAGAGCGCCAAGCTGAACTGAGCGGCGGCCAAATCCTCGGCGGCCGCCGCTTGGAACCAACGGAGGGCCTCGCGGAAGTCTTGCGCCACCCCGAGGCCCTTGAGGTAGAGCAGGCCCAGCTCATGCTTGGCCTTGAGTAACCCCTGCTCGGCCGCCCGCCGGTACCAGGTGGCGGCCGCCGTGGGATTAGGTTCTACTCCCGCCCCTTTCTCGAACGATTGCCCGAGGAGGTACTGGGCCTCCGCAAAATCCTGTTCGGCCGCCCGCTGCAGCCACTTGGCGGCTTGGCTCAGGTCTTTGGGCACCCCCAAGCCCTGGCGGTAGAGGAGCGCGAGGTTGTACTGGGCCTGCGCGTGTTCCTGATCCGCCGCCCGCCGGAACCACTTGCCAGCCTCGTAGTGGGAGGCGGCGATGCCGAGGCCCTTCTGGTAACAGAGCCCGAGGCGAAACTGGCCTTCGGCCGCCCCGTGCTCGGCGGCCTTCAGCAGCCAGCCCACCGCCGCTTCGAAGTCGGGCGGCACCCCCTGGCCTTCCAGGTAACAGACCCCGATCTTCACTTGGCCGGTGGGATCGTCCTGGTCCGCCGCCCGCAGATACCAAGTCGCCGCCAGGGCCAAGTTGTGGGGCACGCCCAGGCCCTTCTCGTGCAGGAACCCCAGCCTGACTTTCGCGGGCGCCAGCCCGCGCTCGGCCGCGCGGGTGTACCAGCCGGCGGCCAGGGTGGCGTCGGCCGGGCTCTCGCCGCGGTGTTCGTACCAGAGGCCCAAACGGTGCTGGGCCTCGGGATCTCCGGCCTCGGCCGCGCGCACCAAGTCCTGGATGGCCGGCGGACACTCGCCCGCAGAGGCCGGTTTGGCCGGGGGCGGCGCCGCCGGGGTCTTGGGCGCGCCCCCTTCCGCTCCCGTGCGGTGGAACCAGCGCGTGGCCTCGGCGTAGTTCAAAGGAGAGACTTCACCCGAGACTTGGTCGGCCTGGGGCAGGTGCTCCTGAAGCCGATAGCGCTGGGTGGTGGGGTTTTCCGCCCGGGTGATGATCTGGGTCTCGTCGGCGAGATTGGAGAGCGGAATGCTCTCACTCAGTTGCCCGGCGGTCGGGGCCTTGGGCCGCCACAGGGCCGCTACCTTTGAAAACACTTTCATTGAACCTCTGCGTTCGTGGCTCTAACCTAACTTGCCCGGCGGCGCCAAGGCGAGCCCGGAATGCGCGCCATGCTCCCGCGAACGCGGCCGCCGCGTGGCCGATTAAGGCGCCGGGCGGGCGGCGGCCCGCGACGCGGGTGGGGCGGCGGGTGTCGGCGGGTCGAACAGTTGCTCCAGCGACTTGAGACCGGCCTCGGGCAAAGCCACCGGGTTGAGCACCTGCCGCAGGTAGTCGATGGCATCGGGAATCTGCTGCACGGAGCGGGGGAGGGTGGCGCCGGCCGCGTTCGGGTGGCCGCCGCCTTTGAGCTTGTCGGCGAGGGTGAGGGCCTCGCCGTGGCGGCTGCGGAGGCTGGCGATCACCGTCCCGTTGCCCTTGCGGAAAAGGGTGGTCAGAACCGTGTAGGGGGTGGCGCGGTCGGCCAGTAACTGGTGGATGATGAGGTTGATGTTGCCCACCACCGTCTCCACGTAGCCGACCGTTGGGCTGAGGGGGAGGATGTTGGTCCGGCTCCAGGCCAAGCCCAGCGGGTCTTCCACCCGCCGCTTGACCGCCATGACCTCGAGCAACGGGTGGTCGAGGAGGCGCTCGAGCTGGCCGTCGATGAGCGCGTGGAGATTCCAGAACTGGTAACTCTTCACCAGATTGGCGTAGTCGCTGGCCAAGGCGAAGTCGGGGGCCTCGACCTGGAACAAATCGGCGACGTCGTTGAGGTGCACCAAGCGCTCGAGGGCGGGGGACCCGAGCCCGTGTTGGCAAGCGAGCTCGTAGCAGAGCCGGCCCGCAGACTTGGCGGGATCATGGATGAGCTGGGCGTGCTTGGGCGTCGTG
>JAJXTA010000086.1 GCA_021784265.1 bacterium
CGCTCGCTCGCCGGCAGAGATGCCGGCGCTCCCAGGCGATCTCTCGCCCGCGAGAACGGCCCCTCGGCCGTGCGGCATCGGCAAACGTTCGCGGCTCTGAGCGAAAGGCCACCACGCGACGGCGCGTAACAAGACCGCGCCGGCCTCAGTTATTGGGCCATCAGCCGGTAAAACGCCGTGGGCGCGGTCGGCGGGAGGGTGACGGTGTTCCACTTGCCGACGACGGCGGGGGCGTTGGTCACCGTCGCCCAGGCTGCCGGGGGCGAGAGATGCGCGGTGGTTTGAAGGAGGTAATTCACCGTGAGCGCGGGCCACGCCAACAGCACCTGGTTCGTCGTGGGGGCGATCTGCAGGGCCGGCGGGGCGGCATCCACCAGGGCAAACGCCCCGCGGCCATGCGTGAAGGCCACGATCCTTCCCTGCGGGCCGATCTCGACGTCATACACGGCGACGTTGGGCAAGCCCATGGCGGGGCCCATGTGGCTCCAGTTGCTCCCGTCGGCGCTCCCGGTCCACACCCCCAGGTCCGTCGCGACGTAGAGGGTCGAGGGGGAGGATGGGTCCAGGGTCACCTCGTTATGCGGCACGTCCGCCGGGGGACTGAGGTTGCGCCAGCTTGGTTTGGGGGCCAACGCATTGGCGGTGACGAACAAATGGCCCGGCTGGTTGGTCGTGGTTTCATCGAACCCGGAAAACGTCGCGAAGAGGAGGTTGGCGTTCGTGGGGCTGAAGGCCAAACCGGTCAGAAACCGAGGCGGCATCACCGGGCTCGGCCCGGCGATATCGTTCCAAGTCGCCCCCCCGGTGCTGGTCACAAAAAGTTGCCCGAAAGAGGTGCCGAAGGCGTAGGTGCGGCCCTGGGTATCGGAGGGGGCGAAGCCGACGGCAGAAACCTCCGAGCCGTCCAGCAGCGAGCCGTCGGTGGGACCGTTCAACGCCCACAGCGGGGCCGCGCCGCTGAAGAAGTTGTCGCACCGCCACAGGTTGTCCACCCCGGCGATGAATTCGTCGTCCTTAGCCGGGCACTTGGCAAAGGGGGCCAGATACGGGCGGGCGTTGGTGCTGATGCCCGTGTCGGCGACGTCGAAGTTCACGCCGCCATCGGTGGTGCGCGCCAGCGCCAGGTTCTGCACCGAGCCAGCCCAATCGGTGTCGGGGTGGCTGGCCGAAATGGCGCTGCCGGTCCCGTCGCCGCCCAACAATTCCTGCCAGGGCCGGCCCCCGTTCCAGGCTTGGACTCCTTGATCCTGGCTGTCGCCCAGGGCGAAGGCCGGATTCCGGGGATGAACGGAACCGGCATAGAACTGGGTGATGGCCAGGGTCGCGGTATTGTGGTTGCGCCAAGTAACGCCCCCATCCGGAGTGCTGAAGACACCGCCATCGTCACCCACGACCAACCGCCCACCCGCCCAGGCCAAAGCGTGCTGGTCCACGTGGAAGTGCTTGCGCGGGTAGAGATCGGTCCAGTTGGCGCCGTCGAATTGCCACAGATCGATCCCGCCTAGATAGACCGTCGAGGGATCGCTCGGGTCGGTGAGGATCACTTGGCCGTAATCCCATTGGCCATCCGGGCTGCCGGGATAAGGCAGTTGGCTCCAAATCGGCTGCGGGTCCCAAGCATCCGCCGTCTGCCAGACGCCCAACAGGTTGCCGTTGGCCGAGGTCGAATCCTGCATGCTCACGTAGAGGATGTTGGGATTCGAAGGGGCGACCGCCAGGCCCACCCGACCCACCCCGCCGGCGGCCGCCAACCATGGTCCGTTCAAAGCCGTCCAGGTCTGCCCGCCGTCCAGCGACTGGTAAACCCCGTTGGTAGGATCGCCGGCGGGATCGCCCAAACCGGCGTAAAAATGGTTGAAGTTGCCCGGATCGACCTCCAGGTCCGTGGCCTTCCCCCCAAGCGTCAGCGTCCACGTCACCCCTCCATCGACGGATTTGCAGACGCCCGTCGGGGGCGGCGCCAAGGGGGAATGCCCGTCAAAGGCGTTGTTGTCGTTGGCCGTCGCCGCCAGCAGCACGTTCGGGTTCGCGGGCGAGACCCGGAGGCGGCTGAAGGAGATTTGGGCGAAGGTCGCCGTGGCCAGGAGTTGCCAGGTGCTGCCGCCGTCGGTCGATTTGAGCAGCCCGGCCCCGGCGTAGGAATCACCGCCGTTCATCTCGCCCGTGCCGGCGTAGGCGATCTGAGGGTTGCTCGGCGCGAACGTGATCGCGCCCATCGCCAGCGAAGGCTGGTCATCGGTCCGCGGCGCCCACGTGGTCCCGGCGTCGTGCGTCTCCCAAACCCCGCCCTGGGCGGCGCCGATCAGCCAATGGGTGCTGTCGGCCGGATCCACCGCGAGACAGGTCACCCGGCCCACCGAGTCCGGATCATCGTCGTCGGGCGTGCTCAAAATCGGCGCGGGACCGATGTTTACCCAGCGTTGGGCCGGGAGACTCCCGGTGAGGGCGGCCGGTCGGACCCGGGCGGTTCCGGACGCTTGCCACGCCCGGAGCAGGGCGCCGGCGGGGATCCTTCCCGCGGGGTAGGCGCGCTGGCGGTAGGCCCACTCGGCGCGCTCATGCCGAAGCCGGGCCCGCACGCCGGCCGCCACTGTGGCGTCCGGGACCGCCCCTCCGAGCGCGCCGCCGCCACCCGCGCAGACCACTCCCGCGCCAACACCAGCCCAAGCGAGGCCGAGCCAAATCGAGCGGGTGCTTAGCATGAATAACAGGCTGTGGCCCACGGACCCTGGTGCGGCCATCGCCGGCCGCGGGGCGGAATCACCAGGAAGACGCTGGACCGTTTCAGAGGCATGGAGGTGGAGGAGTGTCCCGCGAGACCGTCACCGGCCCGGCGCCGCCACGGACTGAGCCGGGCCGGCGCGCCCGACCGCCCCCGCGGCAACGATCGGGGTGGCGAGTTCCCGCGGAACTTCTTGCTTGTGCCCGTTGGGCCCGCGCCCGCGACGTTCCAGCAGTTGACGGTAGGTGGCCAACGCCAGCAACGGCCAACTGTTCCGGTACATGTCGTACTTGAGATAGAACACCCGCGGGAAACCGGTTCCCGTGGTTTCCAACTCGGTCCACGTCCCGTCGGGGTTTTGGGAGCGGATCAGGTGATTGACGCCGCGGATGAGGCTCGGGCGGTCGGGGTCGTCAAAGGCGCAGAGGCCCATGACCGCCCAGGCGGTTTGGGAGGCCGTGCTGGGGCCGCGGCCTTTGAACACGGGGTCCTCGTAGGTATCGCAGCGTTCGCCCCACCCCCCATCCTCATGCTGCACGCTCTCGAGCCAGTCGCGGGCTTTGAGGAGCCAAGGCTGTTGCATGTCCAGGCCAAAGGCCCGGAGCCCACGCAGGACCTGCCAGGTGCCGTAGATGTAGTTCACGCCCCACCGGCCATACCAGGAGCCGTCCTCCTCCTGTTCGGCGATCAGATAACGGAGGGCGCGTTGGACTTGGGGGTGGTCCAGACTGAAGTGCTCGTACCCCAACAGCTCGAGGATCCGCGCGGTGATATCGGCGCACTCCGGGTCGAGCATGGCGTTGTGATCCGCGAACGGGACCTTCTCGAGGATGTTTTTCGTGCAGTCCTTGTCGAACGCGCCCCAGCCGCCGTCTTTGCATTGAAAGGTGAGCATCCACTTGAGCCCGCGTTGGAAACAGGCGTCGCGCCGCGCGGGATCGTCCGTTGGCACCTGGCGCAGCGCCAACAGCACCATGGCGGTGTCGTCCACGTCCGGGTTCCACTGGTTCTCGAACTCGAACACCCACCCGCTCGGCTCGACCCGCGCCGGGTTCTTGAACTGCCAGTCGCCCCGGAAGCGGATTTCCTTGCCCATCAGCCAGTCGGTGGCCCGCTTGAGGGCCGGGTGTTCCGGGGAGACCCCGGACTCGGCCAGCGCGATCGCCACAATCGCCGTGTCCCAGACCGGCGAGAAACAGGGCTCGATGCGCACACTCTCCTCGGTCTCGTGCTGGAGCCGTTTCAGCTCGTGGGCCGCCCGGCGGACCTGCGGGTGATCCTCCGGATACCCCAAAGCCTTGAGGGCGATGAGGGCGTTGAGCATGGCGGGGAAGATCGCCGCCAACCCGTCCGACCCTTCAAAACGCTCCAGCATCCATTGTTCGGCCCGGCGCAGGGCGCGCTTGCGAAAGGGGTGGATCCGGTGTTCGGCGAACCACTCGGCGAACTTATGGAGCTTATCGAGCCAGAGGAAGAAGTTGCGCCACGTGAAGACCTCGGGGTCCCGCGCCAGCTTCAGGTCGCGGTCGTGGTAACCTTCCGGGTAGAGCTCGTCCAAGGTCACCCGCGAGACCAGCGGCCGGGTGGGTTTGAAATGGTTGATGATGGCCAGGGGCACCAGCATCGAGCGGCTCCAAGAGCTCATCTCGTTGAAGTTCACGTGGAACCATTTGCCCAAGAGGATCACCTCGCACGGAATCGTCGGCACGTGCTCCCACGGGAACAACCCCAACAGCGCCAAGTAGAGCTTGGAAAACGTGTTCATCCGCGGCACGCCCCCCAGACTCAACGCCACCGACCGGGCGCGCAGCATGCGCGGGTCGGTGACGGCCACCCCGGCCAGCTTCAGGGCCAAGTAAGCCTTGATCGTGGCGTTGACCTCGGCGGGGCCGCCGTAATAGTTGTTCCAGCCCCCGTCGGGCATCTGCTTGGAAAACAGGTGATGGACCGCCTTCTTTTCCCACGCCGGGTCCACGGCCCCATCCCAATGATGGTACGCGACCATGTCGGCCACCAAGGTGGCGTCCACGATCAGTTCGCCCACCCAGTAGCCTTCTGGTTGTTGCGCCCCCAGCAGGTAATGCTGGGACTGCTTGATGGCGGCCGCCAGCTCGGTAGGGGGAACGGCTGTGGCGCTCGTCGGTGCCAGGCCGGAGGGTGGTCCGCCCGCCCGCGTCACGTTAATAGACACATCGCCATCATGCGAGAAAGGCCCTGGGACTGTAAAGCTCTTTGCTGCCTCAGGAGGAAGGGCGATCCAGTCCCGGTGCCGGCGGAGCCTCCCGACGGGTCGCCGGGGCTTGAAGGGCGAGCGCCGCACCGTTACACTCCCCCCAGATGCTGGTTGAATTCACTAAGATGAACGGCGCGGGCAACGACTTCGTCCTGCTCGACAACCGCGTGGGCGCGCTGCGGCTGACTCCCGCGCAGGTCGTCCGCCTCTGCGACCGCCAGCGCGGCATCGGCGCTGACGGCCTCTTCCTCCTCGTGCCCTGCGCCTCGGGCCGGGCCGACTGGGCTTGGCAGTTTTTCAACCGCGACGGGAGCGTGGCGGAGATGTGCGGCAACGGCGCGCGGTGCTTCGCCCGCTTTGTCCAGCGGCTCACCCACCCGCCCGGGGACGTCACGTTCGAGACCGGCGCCGGGGTCATCACCGCCCGCTTCCACGGGGAGCGCGTGACCGTGGGCCTGACCCGGCCCCACGGCTTGCGACTCCACGAGTCCTTGCGCCTGAACGGCGAGTCACTCACGGTCCACTCCCTCAACACGGGCGTGCCCCATGCCGTGCTCTTCGTGCCCAACGCTGATGAGGCGATGGTGCGGGCTCTGGGCGCGCAAATCCGTCACCACGCTCACTTCGCCCCGCGCGGCACCAACGTGAACTTCGTCCAGCTCCTGGGCCCGGGAAACATCCGCGTCCGCACCTACGAACGGGGGGTCGAGGGCGAGACGCTGGCCTGCGGCACCGGGGTGACGGCGGCGGCGCTGATCAGCGCCCGGCTTCACCACTTCCCCTCTCCCGTCCAAGTGCGCGTGCAGGGCGGGGACACGCTGGAGGTCGGGTTCGAGGAGACCGCGGGCGAGTTTGACCAAGTCCGCCTCACCGGCCCCGCCGACTTCGTGTTCGAGGGCAAGATCGCGATTTGAGGCGGACCGGTGGCCGCGGCGGGTCCCCTCGGGCGTGCGCCTGCGGGTCAACTCCAGGCTGGCCAACCCCCTTGCCATCCCCCACATTCGTTCCCCGATTGAACTGACGAACCATGTTTACCGGCACTTACACCGCCCTGGTCACCCCGTTCCGCCAGGGCAAGCTGGATGAAGCGGGGCTGGAACGCCTGATCAAGGCGCAAGTCAAAGCGGGCGTGGACGGAATCGTGCCGGTCGGCACGACCGGCGAGTCGCCGACCCTGGACTTCGAGGAACATATCCGCGTGATCCAGTTGGCGGTCAAGTTCGCGGGCCGCCGGACCAAGGTCATCGCGGGCACCGGGGCCAACTCCACCCAGGAAGCCATCTACCTGACCAAAGCCGCCGAGGAAGCCGGGGCCGACGCCTCGCTTCAGGTGGCCCCGTATTACAACAAGCCGACCCAAGAGGGGCTCTTCCAGCACTTCCACGCCGTGGCGCGGGCGACCCGTCTGCCCGTTCTGCTCTACAGCATCCCCAGCCGGTGCGGGGTCGAGATCGCCGTCGAGACCGTCCACCGGTTGGCCCACGACAGCGTGAACATCGTGGGCATTAAGGAAGCCGGCGGCAACCCCGACCGGGTAAGCCAGCTTCGCGCGCAACTCGGGGGCCGATTCGATATCCTCAGCGGGGACGACTCGCTCACGCTCCCGTTCATGGCGGTAGGAGCGCAGGGAGTGATCAGCGTCGCCTCCAACGTCATCCCGCGCGAAGTCAAACACATGGTTCGCGCCTTTACCCTGGGCAAACCGGAGCTGGCCTTGAAACTGCACGCCAAATACTACGGGTTGTTCAAGGACCTGTTCATCGAAACCAACCCGGTCCCGGTGAAGGCGGCCCTGGCGCTGCTGGGGATTATCGACGAAGAACTCCGCCTCCCCCTGGTGGCCCTCAGCCCGGCTCATCGCGCCCAGCTCAAGGCGACCTTGGTCGCTTGCGGCCTCCTAACCCCATGACCCGCCTGATCATCAACGGGGCCAAGGGACGCATGGGCCAAGCCCTGCTGGCTTGCGCCGCGCGTGAGCCCCAGGTGCGCGTGGTGGGCCAGATCGACCAGGGCGATGACCTCGCGAGCCTGATCGACCAGGGTGACGTGGTGGTGGAGTTCAGCTTCCACGAAATCACCCCGGTCGTCGCGGAACTCTGCGCCACCCACCAAAGAGCTCTCGTCATCGGGACCACCGGCCACACCGACGCCGAACGGGCGCGCATCCTGGCGCATCAGTCTCGCGTCCCGATGGTCTGGTCGGCCAACTACTCGACCGGCGTCAACACCCTCTTCTGGCTCACGCGCCAGGCCGCACGCGCCTTGGGCCCCGGCTTCGACCTGGAGATCGTCGAGATGCATCACCGGCATAAGAAGGACGCCCCCAGCGGGACGGCGGCGCGGCTGGCGGCAATCCTGGCCGAGGCGCGCGAGCAACCACTGGCCGAGGTGTTGCGCCACGGCCGGGCCGGGCTGGTCGGACCGCGCCCTGCCGCCGAGATCGGCATGCACTCGCTGCGCGGGGGCGACGTGGTGGGAGATCATACGGTTGTCTTTGCCACGGAAGGAGAGCGGTTGGAACTGACGCACCGGGCTGCCAGTCGCGAGACCTTCGCGGTCGGGGCCTTGCGGGCGGCGCAATGGGTCGTCACCCAGCCCCCGGGGCTCTACGACATGCAAGACGTGCTGGGCCTGAAGTGAGACGGCCCCACACCGAGTTGCCCGCGCCTTACCTCGCCGCTGGCCGGTGAACCCCGCGGTCGTCTATGTCGGGTTGGGCTCGAACCTGGGGGACTCCGTCGCCCTGATCCAGCGGGCCCTGGGGCGGTTGGAGGGCCTCTCGGCCCAGCCCCTGCGCCGGTCCTCGCTCTGGCGCAGTGCCCCGGTGGATTGTCCGCCGGGGTCCGGCTGGTTCGTCAACGCCATCGCCGCCCTGACCCCCCTGCCACCGGAGACTCCGGAATCGTTGCTGGTCAAACTCCAGACCCTCGAACGCGAGTTCGGCCGCCCGCCCAAGCGCCGGCTCAACGAACCGCGCCCTTTGGACCTGGACCTGATTGCCTGGGGCACCGAAGTGCGCGGGACGCGGACTTTGACGTTACCCCACCCCCGGGCCCATCGGCGGCGGTTTGTGCTGGCGCCACTGGCCGAGCTGGCCCCCGACTTGATCCTGCCTGGTCAGCGGGAGAGCGTCTCTCAACTCCTGGTTGGGCTCGACCCCGCGCTCGCGGTGGAGCGGGTGGAGTAGTCCGGCGGCCCGGGACGGGCACGGTGCGCGGGAGCGTTCAATACCGGTTGAGCAGGTAGAGGACCCCCGCCACCAAGGCCGAGACCAGCAAGCCGATGAAAATGCTCCACCGTCGGATCTGCCGATGGCGGTGGCGATTGCTGCGCCCCATGCCGGGAAGCAGGTAATAACGATGCTCCTCGCGATCCTTCTTCGATCTGAACATGGTTAGCATCGGCGCGGGCCAGCGACGGCGCCCGGCGGGAGCCTGCCGCCAAACACCGGCGTCCCCAGGCTAGGACTCTCGCCACGCCTTTGCACGCCCAATCTCACGCGAGGAATTTGAGCCGCCGCGCCGCGAACCACACCATCCGACACAGCAGCCAGCCGTGTTTCCAGCGGTGGATGTTCGTTGCGCCGTAGGTGCGGGCCCGGTAGCGGATCGGTAGGTCCACGATCCGCAGATTAAGCTTGGCCGCCCCAAACAATAGATCGAAGTCCCC
>JAJXTA010000087.1 GCA_021784265.1 bacterium
CTCCTCAGCGGCGATCAGCCTTCGGACCTGCACCAGATCCGGGAGCCGTCGATCCTGGTCGCGCACGACCTGACGCCCTCGCAGACGGCGGTGTTGGACAAGCGGCTGGTGCTGGGCTTTGCCACCGACCAAGGCAGCAAGACCTCCCACACCGCGATTCTGGCCCGCTCGCACCAGATCCCCGCCGTGACCGGCTTGCAGGAGGCCAGCGAGGCGCTCACCACCGGCCAATACGCCTTGTTGGATGGGTTCAACGGCCTGCTGATCCTCAATCCGACTGACCAGACCCTCTTCGAGTACGGCCAACTGGCGCGCAAACACGCCGCCGCCCAGGACCGGCTGCGCGAAGTGAAGGACCAGCCCGCCGTGACGTTGGACGGGGTGCGAATCACCCTCTCGGCCAACGTCGAGACCCTCGAGGAGACCGCCGAGGTCCAGGCCAACGGGGCGGAGGGCATCGGCCTGTTTCGCACCGAATACCTCTTCCTGAACCGCGAGGCCCTGCCTTCGGAGGAGGAGCAGTTCCAGGTCTATTACCAAGCGGCCAGCACCCTTAAACCGCACCCGGTCATTATCCGCACCCTGGACCTGGGGGGCGACAAATTCCTCACCAACCGCCATGCGCCCACCGAGCGGAACCCGTTCCTGGGCTGGCGGGCCATCCGGCTCTGTTTGCAGGAGCGGGACCTGTTTCGGACGCAATTGCGCGCCATCCTCCGCGCCAGCGTCGTGGGGAACATCCGCATGATGTACCCCATGATCTCCGGCTTGGAGGAGGTCAACCAGGCGCGGGAGGTGGTCGAAGAGTGCAAGGCGGAGCTGCGCGCCGCGGGCACCCCGTTCAACGACGCCCTCGAGATCGGGGTGATGATCGAGATCCCCGCCGCGGTCGTGACGGCCGAAGCCCTGGCCAAGCGCGTCAAGTTCTTCAGCCTCGGCACCAACGACCTGATCCAGTACTCGTTGGCGGTGGACCGGATGAACCCGAAGATCGCCCACCTCTATGAACCGACGCACCCGGCCATCGTCCGGTTGGTCAAGGCGGCCACCGACGCCGCCCACGCGCACGGGATCTGGGTGGGTTTGTGCGGGGAGATGGCCGGCGACCCGGTCCTGGTGCCGCTGCTCCTGGGGTTGGGGGTCGATGAACTCAGCGCCGCCCCGAGCCTCATTCCGGCCGTCAAGTTCATCATCCGCCGCCTCAAGCTGTGCGAGGCCCAGGAGCTGGCCGCCTTCGCGCTCCAGTGCGAGAGCGGGGCGGAGATCCTGGCTCGCGCGCAGGCCTTAGCCAAGAACGTGGCGCCGAGCTTGTTCGAAGGTCCCACCGCGTGAAGGCTCTTATCCTCGCCGCGGGTTACGCCACCCGCCTCTATCCCCTCACCCTCCACCAGCCCAAGCCGCTCCTGCCCGTGGCCGGGCGGCCGATGATCGATCACGTCGTCGAGGCCCTGAGCGCCATCCCCGGCCTGGAGCAGTGCTACGTGGTGACCAACGCCAAGTTCGCCGCCCAATTCCAGCAGTGGGCGGAGCAGTCCGCCGCCCGCCGGCCCGCGCTCCGCTTCACCGTGGTCAACGACGGCTCGACCGACGACACCAACAAGCTCGGGGCCATCGGCGACCTCCACTTCGTCCTCACCCGCCATCCGCTGGCCGACGACCTCCTGGTGGTGGCGGGCGACAACCTCTTCAGCGCGCCGTTGACCGATTTCGGGCGGCTGGGCCGCGAGAAGCAAGCGCCGGTCTTGGGCGTCTATGATGTCCGGGACTTCGAGCTGGCCAAGAAATATAACAGCCTCTCGCTGGACCCGACCGGCCGTATCACCTTCTTCGAGGAGAAGGCGGCGCAGCCGGCCAGCACCTTGATTGGGATCGCGCTGTATTACTACCCCAAGGCCACGTTGCCACTCCTGGGCCAGTATGTGGCCGAGGGCAACAACCCCGACCAACCCGGGCGGCTGATCCAGTGGCTCTATCCACGGGTGCCGGTTTATGGCTGGCAGGTGCCCGGGGTGTGGTTTGACATCGGCTCGCGGGAGTCCCTGGCCGAGGCCAACCGGCAGTTCACCCAGCCGCGGGCGCCCTAACCTGGCGCCGCCCGCCGGCGGCTACCGGCTGACGTAGCAGAGGTCCGCGATGGTGACCGTGGGCAGCGAGGCCGGGGCCGCGTCGCGAGCGGCCGGGCGCGCAATCCAGAGCGCCACCACCGCCCCCACTGCCAGCGTTAAGCCCACCAACGCCAGCGCCAGTCGTGCAAGGCGGTTTGTGGGACGGGTTGTATTCATAACGCCAACGTACGCCCGGAGGCGGCCGGGGCGTTAATCGAAAGAATTTGCGCCGCGATTGATATGATCGATGGGGTGGACAGAGAGAGTCTCGAAGGTGCTGGCACGGGCCCGCTCCCCCGCGCCGCGACCGTCAGCGAGCGGCGGGCCGCGCGGTCGGCGAGCAGGTTCACGGCGGCGAACACCCCCTTGCACCCGGCGTGGGGTTTTGCTATCGGGCGCCCATGAAAGGGCCGCTAAGCCTGGTACTGGCAGGCGCCGTAGGCGCGGGCGTGAGTGGTTGCGCGTCGCTGAACCCGCCGCCGAGCGCGGCCGTAACCGCGGAGGGCAACCCAGCCGTGCGCCTGCCGGCCCGTCTGGAGACGGCGGTGCGGAGCGTCCTCGCCGCGCACGGTTTCCCACCGCCCCGCCTCCTCGCGGGGCCCGGGGGCGTGACCTGGGCGGTGAGCCCGCGCCCGGCGTCCACCGGACGGCTCGAGTTGGCCGTGGTGAAGCTCACGGTCCAGGGGCGGGCCGAAGTCCGCTTTGTCGATTACGCGCGCGTGGGGGCCGACTGGGCGGTGTTGGGACGGCTCTTTCGCGGGAGCAGCGAGAGCGAGGCCGCCCAGATGGAAAAGGAAATCGCCAGAACCGCACGCGGCGAGAAGCCCTGAGCAGCCGGGGGTTGCGGGACCGGCCGGGCGGGTTAGATTGGTGGCGACGATGCGTCTCGGCACCCTCGACCTCGGCAGCCACCTGTTTCTCTCGCCCCTGGCGGGCTACACCAACCTGCCGTTTCGCCTGACCTTGCGCGAGCTGGGCGGGCTGGAGCTGGCGACCACCGACCTGGTCAACGCCCGCTCCCTGCTGGAACGCAACCCCAAAGCGCTCAAGTTGATCGAGACCCGCCCCGCCGACCGCCCGCTCGCCGTCCAGTTGTTCGGGTCCGTGCCGGAAGAGATGCGGGACGCGGCGCTCTACCTGGAAGGGGCTGGGATCAGCGCGGTGGACATCAACATGGGTTGTCCGGTGCGGAAGGTCTGCCGCACGGGCGGCGGCTCGGCGATGATGACCGAGTTGGACCGGACCGCCACGTTGGCCCGCTGCATGGTGGCCGCCCTCCGCATCCCAGTCACCGCCAAGATGCGCCTGGGGTGGGACGACGACAACCTGACGGCCCCCGACCTGGCCCGGGCGTTGGAGGACGTCGGTGTCGCCGCAGTGTTCGTGCACGGGCGCACCCGCGCGCAGGGATTCGGCGGCCGGGTCAACCTCGCCGGCATCCGGGCCGTCGTCCAGGCGGCGCGCCGGATTCCAGTGATTGGCAACGGGGATGTGACTACGCCTCAGGCCGCCCGGGAGATGCTCGAGACCACGGGCTGCGCCGGGGTGAGCATTGGCCGCGGGGCCTTCTACAATCCTTGGATCTTCGCCCACACGACCCACTTTCTCCGCACCGGCGAGGTGCTGCCCGAGCCCGCCTTCAGCGAACGGGTGCGGGTGATGTGCCTGCATTTGGACCGGATGGTGGAGGTGTTTGGCGAGGAACTCGGCTGCCGGATGTTTCGGAAGGTCGCCCCCTGGTACGCCCGGCGGTTCGGACCGGCCAACCTGTTCAACCGCCAAGTGGTCACGATTCGTTCGCGGGCCGAGTTCCGCGACGCGCTCGAGACCTATGTTCGCTGGCGGGATCAGTTTCTGGGCGACGACGGTGAGCTCAAGCCCGGCTATCAGCCGGCGCCGTTGCCCACCTCGCTGACCGAGGCGGCGACCGCCGGACGGACCGCGACGATCGCCGTGCCTCACGGCCCGGTCGAGCGTTGGTGACGCCGGCGGCGGCCCTTCGGAGGAAGGGCGGGCCGAGCCGCCGGCGGCCGGAGCTGCCATCCGCCTTGATCTGGCTCGCCCAGGTCCTATGCTCGACGCTGGCATGCGTTCGTTTGTCCATCCAGGGTCGGCGCGACCTGATGTGGTCTTGCTGGCGGTCGGGCTGCTGTTGGGCGGTTGGCCGTGGCGGGTCGCGGGCGCCGGCCCGGGGGCTCCGAGCGGAACGCCCCGCGGCGAGGTCATCATCAAACGCGCGGAGGCGGGGTGGGAATCGCAACAAATCCAGGAGCCCTGCATCTTGCCCAACCCGAAGGACCCGAGCCGGCTGGTGATGTTTTACTCCGGGGTTCCGGCGACGAACCGGAACCTTTGCTTCATCGGCAAGGCCTGGGCGTTGGTCTCGGATCCCTTCACCTGGCACCAGGACCCGCGGAACCCGGTGTTCAGGCCCAGCCGCGCCGGTTGGGACTCCGGGAGTCTCCGCCTCGATACCGTGCTCTACGTGGCGGAAGAGGATGCCTATTACCTCTATTATTCCGGCACTTCTGGGGCCGTCCAGGATCGCATCGGCTTGGCCATTGCTCCGGCGGGAGCGGACGGTTACGCGGACCTCACCCCGGCCACCCTCCGGCGCGTGGGCGCCGCGCCGGTGCTCGCTCCCGAGCCCGCCGCGCCCTACCACGAGCAGATGGCCTCACAAGCGGCGGTCTTGCGGGAGTGGGCCGGCCATGAGCGCCGCTGGCATTGGTACATGTACTATTCCTATCGCGGCAAGGACGGCATCCTGCCCGGCCTCCGCTTGGCGACCTCCCCGGACGGGAAGACCTGGACGCGGCATTTTAACGCCAACGACCCGCGGGGCATGGGCCAGATCTTCGAGTCCACCCCGGGGGCGTATTACGAGTGGCACCAGGTCTTCAAGGTCGGCGGCACCTATGTCCTCTCGATCGAGGTCGGCATCGCCGCGGGCAAACGATGGCGGCCGGTCCTCGCGCTCAGCCGCGAGCCCCAGGCGGGCTGGAGGCAAATGGACGTGGACACCGTGCTCCAGACGAAGTGGACCGGCCTGTACCGGGACGACAGCATTTACCATGTGGCGACGCCGGCGTTCTACACCATCGGCGGCCGATGGTATCTCTACGCGCAGGCCTGTCCCCGGCCGGAGAACGACAACTACATCGATGGTCACTGGGACCTGTGGTGCTTCACCTGCAACCGCTTGCTCCCAACACGGCCCGGCGCCGCGAGCCTCTACATTCCCGGCCCGCTGGACTGAGCGTCCGCCTGCCCCGGCCCGCCAGCGGCCTCGGGTTCCCGTCGCCCCCGGCGGAGGACTGCCGCACGGTCCGTTCCGCCCCAGATTAGGCTTCCCTGTCGTCTTGCCCTCAGCCAGGGTTCGCCCGCGCGTCCACATGCTGTGATCAAACCGACGATATCCAACCCTCCGTCGCTGACGCGGGCCCAGTGGGTCGTGCTGCTGGCGGCGTTCGGCGGTTGGCTGTTCGACGGCTTCGAGATCGGCTTGTTCCCCGTCGTCGCCCGGCCGGCCTTGTTGGACCTGTTGGGCAGCGGCGGCGACGTGCGGGTCGGGCTCTGGATGGCCCGCATCACGGCCGCCTTCCTGCTGGGGGCGGCGGCGGGGGGCGTCGTCTTCGGGTGGCTGGGGGACCGGGTGGGCCGGGTGCGGGCCTTGGCGGCGAGCATCCTCACCTACTCCTTGTTCAGTGGCTTCGCTTATCTGGCGCAGGCCCCCTGGCACTTGGCCGGGTTGCGTTTCCTGGCGGCCCTGGGGATGGGGGGTGAATGGTCGCTGGGGGTGGCGCTGGTCATGGAATGCTGGCCGGAGCGCTGGCGCCCGGCGTTGGCCGGGGTGATCGGTGCGGCGGCTAACGTGGGGTTCCTCCTCACGGGCGTGGTGGCGGAGATCAAACACATCACGCCGACCTCCTGGCGCTGGATGTTCCTGGTGGGGGCCAGTCCGGCGTTGCTGGTGTTCTGGGTGCTGTTCTTCGTGCCCGAATCGGAACGGTGGCGCCGCTCGGTGCAGGCGGGGATCGCCCATCCGGTGCGGGAGGTTTTTGGCCCGGGCCTGCGTGGGCGGACGTTGCTGGCGATCATGTTCGCTTCGGTGGCCCTGATTGGGACGTGGGGATCGGTGCAATGGTTGCCGTTGTGGGCCGACCAGTTGGCCCAGGCGCAGGCGGCCAAAGAAACGGCGGCGGAATCGGCGGCGCAAGCCGCCGCCACCGCCAACGCGGCGCACGCAATCCAGCGCGAGGCCGAAGCCGCCAAGGCCCACGCCCAGGTGGCCCAGGCCTTGGGGGCCATCGCCGGCTGTTTGTTGGCCCCGTGGTTGGGCGCCCGACTCGGGCGACGCCCGGCCTACTGCATCCTCTGTGGCAGCTCGTTGGTGCTGTGTGGGTTTATGTTCCGTGCCGTGACCACTTTTGGCCCGGTCTTCTTGGTCACGGGCTTCCTGGTCAGCCTGGCCACCGCCTCGTTCTACGGCTGGTTTCCGCTCTACCTGCCCGAGCTGTTCCCAACTCGGGTCCGGGCTACGGGCCAGGGCTTGTCGTACAACTTCGGGCGGGTGGTCGCCGCCGGGGGTGCGCTTGCCCAAGGCCGGTTGGTGGCGGCGTTCGGAGGTAGTTACGCGCGGGCGGGAGCCGTGATCACCCTGGTTTATCTGGTGGGGATGGTGTCGATTTGGTTCGCCCCGGAAACCAAGGGGCAGCCGCTGCCGGAATAGCCCCAGGCAAGCGAACCCGGCAGGCACGGGACGCGCCCGGTCGCCGCGGCGGTGATGCGGGGCGCACGGCCGCGGAAGAGGGCCCCTCGGGCGTGTCGCGGCGAGCCGCGTGCTCGAGACCGCCGGCTCGGGGCCAAGCCGGGGTCATCCCGCTCCGGGAAAAAAGGTTTCCCAACGGCCTCACGCCCCGGTTAACTGGCCCGACCTGATTCTACCGCATGCACCTGACCTTTGCCGATTGGGCTGTCGTGGCCGGCTACTTCCTGATCAACCTCCTCATTGGCCTCTGGTACCGCCGGCGGGCCACGGGTTCGACGGACGATTTTTTCGTGAGCGGCCGGCAGGTCTCGTGGTGGCTGGCGGGGACGAGCATGGTCGCCACCACGTTTGCCGCCGATACCCCCCTGGCGGTGACGGGCCTGGTGGCGCTCTACGGGATCGCCGGCAACTGGCTGTGGTGGAACATGCTGTTGAGCAACATGCTCACGGTCTTCTTCTTCGCCCGGCTGTGGCGCCGGGCCAACGTGATTACCGACGTCGAGTTCGTCGAGTTGCGCTATAGCGGCAAGCCGGCGGCGTTCCTCCGCGGGTTCCGCGCCCTGTATCTGGGCCTGCCGATCAATTGCATCATCTTGGGCTGGGTCAACCTGGCGATGGTGAAGATCCTCATGATCATCTTCCCCGGCTTGCAATTCCCGGCGCTGGGCATCAGCGACCCGAAGCTGGCGGCGCTGGCCGTCGTGTTTGTCATCATGCTGGTCACGGCCCTGATCTCGACCTTGTCGGGCCTGTGGGGGGTGTTGGTGACCGACCTGTTCCAGTTCGTGCTCAAGATGGGGATGGTCATCGTGCTGGCCTATTACGCGGTGCGGGCCGTGGGCGGCATGGGGGCGCTCCAGAGTCGGTTGGAAGCCCTGGATGCGGCCAGGGGCGGGCACGGGTCGATCCTCGCGTTTGCCCCGGCGATTGGCTCGACCTGGCTGCCCATGCTCGCGTTTTTTGTCTATCTGGCGGTGAACTGGTGGGCGACGTGGTATCCCGGCTCGGAGCCCGGCGGGGGCGGTTACGTGGCGCAACGCATGTTCTGCGCCAAGGACGAGCGGCACTCGCTGCTGGCCACCTTCTGGTTCAGCCTGGCCCACTACGCCCTGCGCCCCTGGCCCTGGATTCTCACCGCCCTGGCTTCGTTGGTGCTCTACCCTAATTTGGCCGATAAGGAGTCCGGCTTCGTCAAGACCATCGTCGATCCGCGGGTCTTCCCGCCGGCCCTGGCGGGGCTGATGGTCGCGGCGTTCGCCGCCGCCTACATGTCCACGGTGGCGACCCAGCTCAACTGGGGGGCGTCGTATCTGGTGAACGATTTCTACCGCCGGTTCCTGGCCAAGGGGCGCCCGGACCGGCACTACGTCGTGGTCTCCCAACTGACCACCGTCCTCCTCATGGTGATTTCGTCGGTGGTGACCTATTACCAGAGCTCGATCAGCGGCGCCTGGAAACTGCTCATGGCCGTAGGCGCCGGCACCGGCAGTGTCTATATCCTCCGCTGGTTCTGGTACGGGATCAACGCCTGGAGCGAAGTCGCCGCCATGGGCGCCTCGTTCGCCGTCTCGATGATCCTCCAGTTCGGCTATCACATCGACACTAACGACCCGGAACAGTTCGCCCGGACCATCCTGGTGACCGTCGCCTGCGCGACCATCGCCTGGCTCGGCGCCACGGTGTTGGCCGGGCCGGAGCCGATGCCCGTCCTGCTCGCCTTCTATCGCCGGGTTCGGCCCA
>JAJXTA010000088.1 GCA_021784265.1 bacterium
CAAAGAGATTTACGTGGATATTCAGGAGATCAAGACCCCGGAGCTTGACGCCCAACTGGTGGCCGAGAATGTCGCCCTGCAACTGGAGCGGCGCATCTCTTTCCGCCGGGCCATGAAGAAGGCGGTGCAGACGGCGATGGACTTTGGAGCGGAGGGCATCAAGCTGCGGTGCGCGGGGCGGCTGGGGGGAGCGGAATTGGCGCGGACGGAGTCCTATCACGAGGGGCGGGTGCCACTGCACACGTTGCGGGCCAAGATCGATTACGGGTTTGCCGAGGCGCATACGGTGTATGGCAAGCTGGGGATCAAATGCTGGATCTGCAAAGGCGAAGCCAAGGCGCCGCCGCCGCCGCCTGCGGCCACGCCCAACCCTGCCCCGGCCAGTCTGCCCGAACCCGCCGCCGCCTAAGCGCCCCAGGAACGAGGAATCGCTATGCCGATGATGCCCGCCAGAGTGAAGTACCGCAAGCAGCAGCGGGGCAGCCGGACCGGGCTGGCCAGCCGCGGCAATGCCGTGGCCTACGGCGAATTCGGCCTGCAGGCCCTGGAGCGGTGTTGGATGGATACCAAGCAGATTGAGGCCGCCCGCGTTGCCATCAGCCGGTTCATGAAACGGCGAGGCAAGATGTGGATTCGCGTGTTCCCAGACAAGCCCGTGACCAAGAAGCCGTTGGAAGTACGCATGGGTACGGGCAAGGGGGCCGTCGAGACCTGGGTGGCCGTTGTGCGGCCCGCCACGGTCCTGTTCGAGGTGGACGGCGTCACCGAGGTCGTGGCGCGGGAGGCCCTGCGGCTGGCGGCCAGCAAACTCCCGATTTCCACGAAGTTCATTTCCCGTCATCGGCACGCCTGAGCCCGGGAACCACTGGCCATGAAAAAGAGCGAGCTGAAAGAGAAGACCGCGGTCGAGTTGGCCGCGTTGGGCCGCGACCTGCGGCAGGACCTGTTCAACCTGCGATTGCGCCAAGCCAGCAGTCAATTGGAGAAACCCCACCGCCTGCGTCTCTTGCGCCGGGAGATCGCGCGGGTGGAGACCCAATTGAGCGCCCTACGGAGGAAGACGACGTGAGTGGACCGCTTATGCCTGAGACCCAGTTGACCCGCACCCACCGCAAGGAACGGGTGGGGGAGGTCATCTCCGACAAGATGACCAAGACGATCGTCGTGCGCGTCGAGCGCCGCTTTCGTCATCCGCGTTTCAAGAAGGTGATCACCCGCTACCGCAAGCTTTACGCCCACGACGAGAAGCGGGAGGCCAAGGTAGGGGACCGGGTGCGGATCGAGGAAACCCGGCCGCTGTCGCGGTTGAAGTGCTGGCGGTTGGTCGCGGTGGTCGGGCGGGAGGCCACAGCGCCGGTGGTGCCAGCGGGAGCCTAAGGTTATGTTACAAGTACGTTCCATCTTGGACGTGGCCGACAACTCCGGCGCCAAGCGCGCGGCGGCCATCGGCGTGATCGGGCGCAACCAGCGCTACGCACGGGTGGGGGATGTGATCAAAGCGCACATCAAAGAGGCCGCCCCGGACGGGGCGGTGAAGAAGGGGGACGTGGTGGACGCGGTCGTGGTGCGCACCCGCAAGGCCATTCATCGCAGCGATGGTTCCTACCTGCGGTTCGACAGCAACGCGATTGTGATCATCGACAAGGAGAATAATCCCCGCGGCACCCGGATCTTTGGGCCGGTCGCGCGGGAACTGCGGGAGAAGCGATTTATGAAGATCATTTCCCTGGCCCCCGAGGTCATCTAGGCTTATGCCACACGCGCATGTCAAACGGGGGGATGAGGTCGTGGTGCTGGCCGGCACGTCCCGCGGCCGGCGGGGCAAAGTGATCCGCATCCTGCCCAAGAAGCAACGAGTGATTGTGGAGGGGCTGCAGATGATCAAGCGTCATATGCGCAAGTCGCAAGAGCATCCCCAAGGCCGGATCGTGGAGCGGGAGGGAACGATTCACCTCTCGAACGTGATGAAGGCCGAGCTGTACGACGCCCGGGCCGCCCACCGCGCCGCCGCCCCCGCCGCCCCCGCCGCCCCCGCCCCGACGCCGCCGGCCGCCTGACTTGACCGATGAAACCCCGACTGCAGTTGAAGTACGAACAAACGGTGCGGCCGGCTTTGATGGCCAGCCGACAGTACACCAATCTCCACCAAGTGCCGCGGTTGGAGAAGATCGTCATCCACATGGGGGTCAGCGCGTCCCTGGAGAAGGGGGCCGTGGAGGATGCGGTGCGCGACCTGGGCCTGATCACCGGGCGCAAACCGGTGGTGGACAAGTCCCGGAAGAGCGTGGCCAACTTCAAGCTCCGCAAGGGCCAGGCCATCGGCTGCCACGTGACCCTGCGCCGCGAGGTCATGTACGAGTTCTTCGATCGGCTGGTGGCCACGGCGCTGCCCCGCATCCGGGACTTCCGCGGGCTGAGCCGGCGAGCCTTCGACGGCCGCGGTAACTACTCGGTGGGCTTGGAAGACCAAACCATCTTCCCCGAGATCGACCTGGACAAGATCAAACGTCACCAAGGCATGGACGTGACCATCGTCACTACCGCGCGCTCCAACGACGAGGCGGCGGAGTTGCTGAAGATGCTGGGCATGCCGTTTGCCGAAGCGAAATAGTATGGCGAAGATAGCCTGGATCGAGCGCGACAAGCGCAAACGCGCCACGGTGGCCAAATACGCCGCCTTGCGGGCGGAGCTCAAGGCCAAGAAAGACTACGCGGCCCTGGCCAAACTGCCACGGGACGCCAGCCCCGTGCGCCTGACCAACCGCTGCAAAGTGAGCGGCCGGCGGCGGAGCTACCTGCGCAAGTTTTCCGTCTCCCGCCTCACCTTCCGGGAAATGGCGCTGCGCGGGTTGATTCCGGGGGTGACGAAAGCCAGTTGGTGACGTTATGACCGATCCGATCGCCGATTTCCTGACCTGCATCCGCAACGCCAATCGCGCGTTGCTCCCCGTGGTCGAGGTGCCGCACTCCCGCCTGAAGGAGAGCATCGCTCGCCTCCTCAAGCGCGAAGGGTACGTGGTGGACTACGTCGTCGAGGGCGCGGCCGCCAAACGGCGTCTGAAGCTCCGGCTCAAGTTTGAAGGCCGCAAAGGGGTGATCGAGGGCCTGCGGCGGGTAAGCACCCCCGGCCTGCGCCGCTACACCGGGACGGAGGAGATTCCGCGAGTTTTGGGTGGTTTAGGCGTGGCGATCCTCTCGACGCCGCGCGGGGTGCTGACGGGGACCGAGGCCCGGAAACTGAAGGTCGGCGGGGAAGTCCTTTGTTACGTCTGGTAATTCGAAAGCCCGTTTATGTCGCGCATAGGCAAACAGCCCGTCGTGGTGCCGTCCAAGGTCAAAGTTGAGATCAAGGGCGCTCACGTGTCGGTCGAAGGTCCCAAAGGCAAACTGGAGTTTACCCTCCCGGCCCGCACGCACGCGGCCCTGCAAGGGGGACAGATCCTCGTGACCCGCGACGGGGAGGACGACGCGGCCAAGGCCTTGCATGGCCTGAGCCGCTCCCTGCTCAATAACATGGTCAAGGGGGTCAGCGAAGGCTACATCAAGAAGCTCGAAATCCACGGCGTGGGTTTCAAAGCCGCGGTGCAGGGGCGCAATGTGAACATGACCCTCGGGTATTCCCATCCGATCAGTTACCCCCTCCCCGAACAAGTCAAGGTCACGGTCGAGGAAAACACGAAACTGACCGTCGAGGGGCCGGACAAGCAAGCCGTCGGCCAAGTCGCCGCCGAGTTGCGCGGCTTCTATCCGCCGGAACCCTACAAGGGCAAAGGGGTGCGGTATGTGGGCGAGAAGATCATCCGCAAGGAGGGTAAGACCGTCCAGTAAGACCGCCGGGCGGGCGAGCATGAGGTTACGGTTTAATCCGTGACCGGAGCACGATGAGAACAGACAAAAAACAACAACTCTTACAGCGCCGACGGCGGCGCATGCACCGCAAGGTGCTGGGCACCGCCGCCCGCCCGCGGATGAGCGTGCGGTTCAGCGGACAGCATATCTATGTCCAGTTCGTCGATGACGCGGCGGGGGCCACGTTGACGGCGGCTTCGACGCGGAGCAAGGGCTTGGCCGAGCGTGGGCGGTGGCACGCCAACGTTACCGGGGCCCAGAAGCTCGGGGCGTGGGCGGCGGAGCTGGCTCGGGGCCGGGGCATCACCCAGGTGGTCTTTGATCGGGGCGGGGCCCGGTATCACGGCAAAGTTAAAGCCCTCGCCGACGCGGCGCGCGCGGCGGGATTACAATTCTAGCATAACCCAGGAGAGCATCGTGGCTGAACTAAGCAAACCCAATCCCGGTGAAGCCCGGCACGGCGGCGGGCGCGGCGGTATGCGCGGGGGCCGGCGTGGCCGGCCCAGCGGCGAAACGCCCGAGCTGGGCGCGGACGGCAAGCCGGTCGATGAGCTGGCGGAGAAGGTGGTGTACATCAATCGCTCCGCGAAGGTGGTCAAAGGTGGACGCCGTTTCAGCTTTAGCGCCCTGGTCGTGGTGGGCGACAAGAAAGGGCGAGTTGGCTTAGGGCTGGGCAAGGCCGGCGAAGTCGCCGACGCGATCCGCAAGGGCGGAGATAATGCCAAGCACAATCTCTTGGATGTCTCGCTCGTGCAGACGACGATTCCCCACGAGGTCGTCTGCACCTATGGCGGGGCGCGGGTCCTGCTGCGGCCGGCTTCCCCCGGCACCGGGATTATCGCCGGCAAGACGGTTCGCGCGGTCGTCGAGTCGGCCGGGGTGCGGGATGTCCTGACCAAATCCCTCGGTTCCAAGAACGCGGCCAACGTCGCCAAGGCGACCCTCGCGGCGCTGCGCCAATTGCGGTTGCGGGAGGCCATCTATCGCCGGCGCGGTCTGCCGATGCCGGTCAAACCGGCGGCGCCCGCCCCGGCCGCGGTGCCCCCGCCGGCCGTGCCGCCAGTGGCTTGATTTCTATGCGCTTACACACACTCCAACCTCGGCAGGGCGCCAAGCACCCTCGTAAACGCCTCGGCCAGGGCGAATCCAGCGGCCATGGCCGTACCAGCGGGCGCGGCGGCAAGGGCCAAACCGCCCGGTCGGGGAGCTCGATTCGGATCGGGTTTGAAGGCGGACAAATGCCCTTGATCCGGCGCATGCCCAAGCGCGGTTTCAACAACGCGCGGCACACGGTCCGTTACGCCCCCGTCAATCTGGAGGACCTCAACCGCTTCCCCGACGGGACGCGGGTGGATGAAGCCAGCCTGCGCGCGGCCGGCTTGGCCAATGGCCGGCACCATGGGATCAAGATTCTCAGCGGCGGCCAATTGACCCGGAAACTCACCGTCTGCGCCCGCGCGTTCAGTGCGGCGGCGCGGGCGCAGATCGAGAAACTGGGCGGAGCCTGTGAAGTCGCGGGGGCGGCCAAGCCCGCCTGAGCCACCCGGCGCCTGAGGTATGTTCAAGGCCATCTTCGACACCTTTGCCAACTGCTTCAAAATCCCCGAGCTAAAGTCCCGGATTTTGTTCACCTGCCTGGTGTTGGCCGTCTGCCGGCTGATCGCCTTGATTTCGCTCCCGGGCCTGGATGGCGCGGCGCTGGCCCAGTTCTTCGAACAGAATGCGAAGGCCGCCGGCGGGTTGCTGGGGATGTACAGCCTGTTCACCGGCGGGGCGATGGAGAAGTGCGCGATTGGGTCACTGGGCATCATGCCGTACATCAGCGCCACGATCATCCTCCAGTTGCTGGGGGCGGTCATCCCGCAACTGAGCAAGATGATGCGAGAGGAAAATGGCCGCACCAAGATCGTCCAATACGGCCGCTATCTCACGGTGGTGCTGTGTCTGGGGCAGGGTTTTGTGATGGCGTTGGGGTGGGAGAACCCCGAGAAAGTGTTCGGCCACAGCTTTCCGGGCGGCCTCGTCTTGATCGATAACCTCTGGTGGTACCGCATTCAAACCACCTTGCTGCTCACCACCGGGACGTTGCTCCTGATGTGGCTGGGAGAGCAAATCACCGACCGGGGGATCGGCAACGGCGTCTCGTTGGTGATTACCATCGGCATCCTCTCCCGCCTGCCGGCGGCGGTGACGGAATTCTGGGTGAAGGTGTTCCCGCCCAAGGGCGTGCAGAGCATGAATTCGTGGAACGGGTTTCACGTGATCGCCCTCTTTCTGCTGCTGCTGGGGGTGGTGGCGGCGGTGGTAGCCGTCACCATGGCCCAGCGCAAGATCCCGGTCCAATATGCCCAGCGCGCGGTCGGGCGCAAGGTGTTCGCCGGCGGCACCTCGTTCATGCCCCTACGGGTTAATTATGCCGGGGTGATGCCGATCATTTTCGCCCAGGCGATTCTCATGTTTCCGGAGAAGATTTTCTTCACCCTGGCCGGGGTGGCCCGCCAGAACATGCCCGGGGTGGCCAACCTGTGCGAGTCGCTCTCGATGGCCTTGCAGCCGCGCACGATTTCGTACATCGCGCTGGAGGGGTTGATGATTCTCTTTTTCTCGTACTTCTGGGTGGCCACCCAGTTCAACGAGTTGCAGATCGCCGACGACCTCAAGAAGCACGGCGGGTACATTCCCGGGGTGCGACCGGGCCAGGCCACCAGCGACTTTCTCCACCGGGCGATGAGCCGGATCACGCTGGCGGGCGCGATTTTTCTGGCGGTTATCGCCGTGATCCCTACCCTGATGATGGATTGGGCGGATGTCCCCTTCCAGGTGGGCCAGTTTTTTGGCGGCACGAGCATCCTCATCACGGTGGGGGTGTTGCTGGATACGATGCGGCAGATGGAATCCCATCTGTTGATGCGGCATTACGACGGGTTTTTGAAGAAGGGCCGCCTGCGGGGCCGGTTTTAGGCGGGGGGCGGCTGGCGCGCCGCGTGGGCGACGGTGTCCCTGCCGCGGCAGCCATGAATGATCTTTTCCAGAGTCAAGGCGCGGCGCCGGCAGGCGCCCGTGGCCCAATCCCAACGACATGATCATCTTGAAAAATGAGCGGGATCAGGCGGGGATGCGCGCCGCCGGCGCGGTCGCGGGGACGGTGTTGGACGAGGTTGCGGCGGTGGTCGCCCCCGGGGTGACGACCAAGGACCTCGATGCCTACGCCGCCGAACGGATTAAGCACCACGGCGGGCGGAGCGCGTTTTTGGGTTACCGGAAGTATCCCTGCCAGCTCTGCATCTCGGTGAACGAAGAAGTGGTGCATGGCTTGGCGAACGATCGCCGGCTCCAGTTTGGCGATATTGTCAGTCTGGACGTCGGGGTCAATTACCACGGTTATATCGGCGACACCGCGCGCACCGTGCCCGTGGGGGGCTGTAGTCCGTTGGCACAGAAATTGATTGATGTGACGGAGCGGGCGCTGTATGTAGGTATTGGCCAGGCTGTGGGTGGCCGCCGCGTCGAGGACATCTCCCGCGCCATTCAGCACTTTGTCGAGGGCAATGGTTTTAGCGTCGTGCGGGAGTTCGTGGGCCACGGGGTCGGGCGGACGATGCACGAAGAACCGCAGGTGCCCAATTATGTGGACGGGAAGCCCTCGCCGCGGCTGCGGGCGGGCATGACGCTGGCCATCGAGCCCATGGTCAACGCCGGCGGCCCGGCGGTGCGGGTCCTGGGCGATGGGTGGACCGTTGTGAGCCAGGATGGCTTGCCGTCCGCTCATTTTGAGCACACGGTGCTGCTCACCGACGCTGAGCCGGAAGTATTAACATGGCCCGCCAAGACCGCATCGAAGTAGAGGGTGTGGTGCTGGAAACACTGCCCGGCGGGGTTTTCCGGGTGGCCTTGCCCAACGGGCACACCATTGTGGCCCGGCGCGCCGGGCGGGTGCGGTTGGGGTTTCGACGGCTGGTCCCGGCGGACCGGGTGAGAGTTGAGATGTCGCCTTACGATTTGTCGCGAGGCACGATTATCGCAGAGAGCAAGCAGACCAGAGCATGAAAGTTCGCGCGTCAGTAAAGAAACTATGTGAGCACTGCAAGATTGTGCGTCGCAAGGGCGTGATTCGGGTGATTTGCACCAACCCGCGGCACAAGCAGCGGCAGGGCTAAACCGAGCAGGCATTTATGGCACGTATTCTTGGCGTCGATATTCCCGGTGAGAAGCGCATCGATGTGGCGTTGCGCTACGTTTATGGCTTGGGGCCGTCCAATTCCCGCGTGATCTTGCGGCGGGCCCAGATCGATCCGGCCCTGCGGGCAAAGAACCTCACCGAACAGCAGCTTTCCCAGATCGTGCATGCGATCCAAGAGGGCAAGTATGTGATCGAGGGGGATCTGCGCCGCGAGTTGGGCATCAACCTCAAGCGCCTCCAAGCCATCAAGTGTTATCGCGGGATCCGCCACCTGCGCAGCCTGCCGGTGCGCGGCCAGCGGACCCAAACCAACGCCCGCACCCGCAAGGGACCCCGCAAGACGGTCGGCGTGGTCCGCAACCCCAACGCCAAGACCGGCATTCACTAGTCTTTTATGGCCGACGAAACGCAAACTCCTAAACCCGCCCCCAAGCGGGAAGGCAAACCGGAACATCCGCCCGGCGACAAGGGGCCCGCCAAGCCGCCCAAGAAGGCGGCGGGAGAGGGGGCGGCGGGAGGCAAGCCCGGCGCTCCGGCGGGCGCGCCCGCCGCGGCGCCCGCGAAA
>JAJXTA010000089.1 GCA_021784265.1 bacterium
GGCTCATCCGGAAGATGGGCAGCAGCAGCGCGATCACGATGAAGCCGACCAGGGCGCCGACCACCAGAATCAGCGCCGGCGCCAGCAGCGAGATCAACACCTTGGTCCGACCGCGCATGTGACGTTCCTCGATCTCGGCCACCTTGAGCAGCATCTGGTCCAGCCGGCCGGTTTCTTCCCCGACGTTGATCATCTGGATGGCGGTCTTGGAGAAGAGGCCCAATTTGCGGAGGGGCGCGGCCAACGAGTCGCCGCCACGGGTTTCTTCGGCCACCCGGGCGATCAGGGCGGACAGCACCAAATTACCAATGGTGCTCTCCACGATCTTCAGTGCCGGCAGGAGGGAGACCCCGCTCTGCACCAGCGTCCCCAAGGTGCGCGAAAGCCGGCTCAAGGCGGCGGCGCGGAAGACGCTGCCCATCAACGGCAGGCGCAGTTTCGTGCTGTCCCACGCTCGGGCGCCCGCCGCCGAGCGGACATACCAGCGGCCGGAGGCGAAGAGCCCCGCGGCGACCAGCAGGACGCCGGGCCAGTAGTGATGCAGGAAGCCGCTGACGCGCAAGAGGATCACCGTGGGCAAGGGGAGCACTTGCAGCATCTCCTCCAGCATGCTGAACAGGCGCGGCAACACCACCGTGAGCAGGATGGTGACGGTGAAGACCCCGAACCCGAGGACGAACACCGGGTAGGCCACCGCCGCCACCACCTCGCCGCGGACCTCGTCCTCGTGCTCGAGGAGCGCCGCCAGGTCGGTCATGATCTTGGGTAAGGCCCCGGCTTCCTCCCCCACGCGGACCATGCTGGCGTAAAGGTGATCGAAGACGCGTGGATGTTCCTCCATCGCCGCCGAGAGCGCCGCGCCGGTGCGGACGGACTCGGCCAGCCGCACGATCACCGTCCGCAACGCCGGGTTGGGTTCTTCCTCGCCCAGGCCGGTGAGTGCCTGGGGGATGGGAATGCCGGCCTCCAGCAGCGCCGCCATCTCCCGCGTGAAGGCGGTCAGCTCTTTGCGTCGAATACCTGTGCCCCAGCGCCAGCCGGCGGCGCGGCGAGCCGGCCCGAGCGGAACTGCCGGGACGGCTTGCCCTGTCGGGGCACAGCCTTCGAGTCGGGAGGGGAACAGTCCGCGCTGGCTGAGCTCTCGCAGGGCGCTGCGTCGGTCGGCCGCCTCGATCACGCCTTCCACCGCGGCGCCGCCCGCCTCCAGGGCTTGATACCGGAAGGTCGTCATTCCGTCAGTTCCCCCGACACGACCCGGACGACCTCATCCAACGTGGTGGTGCCGTCGGCCGCCTTGCCCAGCGCGTCCTGCTGCATCGTCACCATCCCGCGTTGTGCGACGGTCTTGAGCTCGGCGCTGGAGCGCTTGTGCAGGATCAGTTCCCGCAGCTCGCTGTTGAGGGCCAGGAGCTCGAAGATGCCGATGCGCCCCCGATAGCCGGTGCCCCGGCAGGCCTCACAACCGGCGCCGGCGTAAAACGGGCCGGCGAGGGCGTCGGTGGTGAACTCGCTCAACCGGGCGCGGAGCGCCGCGGGCACCGGCGCCGCCTGTTTGCAGTCGGTGCAGATGCGGCGAACCAGCCGTTGCGCCAACACGCCTTCCAGGGAGGAGGAGATGAGGAAGGCTTCCACCCCCATGTCCAACAGCCGGGTCACGGCCCCCACCGAGTCGTTGGTGTGCAGGGTGCTGAACACCTGGTGGCCGGTCAGCGCCGCCCGAATCGCGATCTCGGCGGTCTCGGAATCGCGGATCTCGCCGACCATGACGACGTCCGGATCCTGGCGGAGGATGGACCGCAGCCCCGTGGCGAACGTGAAGTCGCGATTCGGGCGCACGGGGATTTGCGCCACGCCCGCCAGCTCGTACTCGACCGGGTCCTCGATGGTGAGAATTTTCTTCTCAGGCGTATAAATTCCGCTGAGAATCGAGTAGAGGGTGGTGGTCTTGCCGCTGCCGGTGGGGCCGGTGGCCAGGAAGAGTCCGTGCGGCTTGCCCACCAGCCGGGTCAAGAGCGTGGCCCGTTGCGGGTCCAGCCCCAGCTCGACCGCGGTGAGCAGTTTTCCGTTCTTCTCCAGCAGCCGCAGCACCATGCTTTCCCCGTAGATCGTGGGCATGGTGCCGACCCGGATATCGACGCGCGCGCCCCGGTGGTGGATCTGGATGTGACCATCTTGGGGCATGAACCGTTCGGCGATGTTCATGTCGGCCATGATCTTGACGCGGGAGACCAAGGCCGCGTGGAGCTGCTTGGGGGGAGGGGGGCGTTGCTGCAACAGGCCGTCGATGCGATACCGCAATTGGATCGAATCCTCGAAGGGCACCAGGTGAATGTCACTGGCCCGCTCGCGCAGGGCTTCGGCTAAAATGAGGTTGACCAGGTTGATGACCGTCGGCTCGTTGGCCATCACCTCGATGTCGTGCAGGTTGCGCGTTTCTACCCCCCCGCCCCGGTCCGGGTGCAGGTTCTCGATCATCTGCTCGACCGTCACCTGGTACGATTCGGCGATCTTCTCCCCGATCTCCGGGTCCGCGGCTCGGACCTCCTCGACTTCCAGGCCGCTGAGCAGTCGGATATCGTCAATCAGCCGCTCGCTGGCGGGCTCGGCCGTGGCCACCCGCAGGCGGCCCTGAGCAACCCCCAGGGGGAGGATTCGGTGGCGTTTGACGAATTCTGCTGGCAATAGCCCCGCAGCCTCCGCCGACACTGCGAGCGCGCCGTTCGTTTCCGGCGGAGTTCCCGCGCCCCCGGGTGGGGCGGCAGGAGCATTATCCCGCTGGGCCTGACGGAGGTTCCCCGTTGGATCCCCTTTTGGGCTGCTCATCGCTCAACAACCGCGTTGCCGACCAACTGCCAGATTTGTGAAACCCAGTGACACTAATGACACTCAGGAGAGCGATCAACACCTTTCTGCGCCCGACCCGGGCCAACGGGGGCAAACAGGACGAACAGGATGGGGGCGCGACAGCGCCGCGAAGGCCAGAGCGCGGTGGGGCCTCCGAAGGGTGGCCAGAACGGGAAGACCGTCAAGGTCAGGGGTGAGGCCGTCGCATCCTGTGATTCCTGTAAATCTTGTCCAAGCCTCTGGCACCCAGTCCAAGGCGGTCCCGGTCCGCGCGGTGACCGCAGCCGAAGGAGGAAGCCGCCTGCCCGATCGGGTTTGGGGGAGAGCGGGCCGGCGACGGCCCCCGATGGCATCGCCCTGAGGGCGCCGCGTGGAGGCGTGGCCGTGGCGGGCGGAGTTCTCGCGTGCCGCCCCGGCCCTCCTCATGTCAGGTCGGAGGTTCCGGCCCGGGGTGCAGTCCGAAGTGCAACAGTTTTTGGCGCATCGTGGTCCGCGTGACGCCGAGCCAACGGGCGGCTTTAGCCTGGTTACCCTTGGCCAACTCGATCGCCCGGGAAAAGAGTTCCCGTTCCAGGTCCTCGATTACTCGCGCGTGGACATTCTCCAGCTCCCCCTGGCGGGCTTGGGTGAGCAGCTCGGTGAAGTAGGCCCCGAGGGTCTGGTCGGCGGCGGCCAGGGGTTTGCGGGCGCGGGTGTAAGCCAGGCGGACCTGTTCGGAACTGATCGGGTAGCCGCGGGTCAAGAGGAGCGACTGCCGCACCACGTTCTCGAGCTCGCGCACGTTGCCCGGCCAGGTCTGGTGCCGCAGGAAGGTGACCGCCTCGGGCAGGATCGTGGTGGGGGCCAGCCCCAATTCGGCCTCCGACCGCCGCAGAAAGTAGCGCACCAAGTCCGGGATGTCCTCGGCACGCTGGCTGAGCCGCGGCAGGGTGATGGTCACCCCGCTGAGGCGGTAGAACAGGTCCTCCCGGAATTGCCGGGCTTGCATCGCGGTCTCGAGGTCCTGGTGGGTGGCCGCCAGGACCCGCGCATCGACCGGGATGCGCTCGTTCCCCCCGACCCGCTGGATATACTTTTCCTGGAGCACCCGCAGGAGCTTGACCTGGGTGCTCGGGCTCAGGTCGCCGATTTCATCCAAGAAAATGGTGCCGTGATGGGCTTGCTCGAAGCGCCCAATGCGGCGCGCGTGCGCCCCGGTGAAGGCGCCGCGTTCGTGACCAAACAGCTCGCTCTCCAGCAACGGCTCGGGCAAGGCGGCGCAGTTGACGGCGATAAAGGGTTGGCCGGCCCGCGGGCTGTGCTGATAAATCGCCCGAGCTACCAACTCCTTGCCCGTCCCGGTCTCCCCGCGAATCAGCACGGTGATCGACGAAGCAGCCACGCGGCCGATCTCCTTGTAAATCGCCTGCATCGCCCGGCTGTTGCCGATGATGGCCGACTGGCTGGGCTCGGCCTCGCCCAACTCCAGCGGTTCGGACATTAACCGGCTGCTGGCCACCGCCCGGGCGACCAGCTCGAGTAACTCCCCCATGTCGAACGGCTTGAGCAGGTAATCGTACGCCCCCAGCTTCGTCGCCTCGATGGCCGTTTCGGTGGTGCCGAAGGCGGTCATCATAATGATCGGCAGTTTGGGCTTGGCGGCGTGCAACTGCGCCACCAACTCCAACCCCGAGAGGCCCGGCATCCGCAGGTCGGTGATCACCGCGTCGAATTCTTGCTCCTGACCTTGCACCAAGCCTTCGTCGCCCCGCGTGGCGATGGCCACGTCGTAGCCCTCCGCCTGTAATTCCTTCTTCAGCCCGCCGACAATGCCCGCATCGTCCTCGATCAGCAGAATTCCCGGTTTAGTCTTCATCAGAGTCCTCGACGAGCCGGGGCAGGACAATGCCGAACGTGGTCCCGCGACCGACCTCGGTCTTATACTGGAGGGCGCCGCCGTGTTTTTCAACGATCCGCGCCGCAACCGAGAGGCCGAGCCCAGTGCCGTCTTCCTTCGTGGTGAAGAAGGGATCGAAGAGGCGTGCCTGAACCTCGGGCGGGATCCCTTTGCCTTGGTCGGCCACCTCCAGGACCACCGCCGGGGTGAGGCGACCACCCAAGCGGGCGGTGGTCACCCGCACCGCCAGTTCGATCCGCCCGGGACCAGCCATGCTCTCCGCCCCGTTCTGGATGAGGTTGATTAAGACCTGCTCCATTTGGTTGGGGTCGGCCCGCACCCGCACCTCGGGGCCCAGGCTGAGGTCGAGTTGGATGGCCGCCTTCTCCAACTGCGGCGCCAACAGGCCCCGTACCTTGTTGAGCAGGGCGGCCGGGGCCAGGCTGACCAACTCGGGCTCCGGCGGCCGGGCAAAGTGGAGAAACCCGCGGACGATGCGCTCCAGCCGGTGGATTTCCTCGTCGATCACCACGGCGTCTTCGTGTTCGGAGGAGCCGTCCGCTAGCGTGCGCTTGAGGCTGTGGAGTCGCACGTTGATCGCCGTAAGCGGGTTGCGGATTTCGTGGGCCACTCCAGCCGCCAGGGTGCCGAGGGAGGCCAGCTTTTCCTGCCGCTCGATGATCGCCCGCGTTTGCACCAGTTGCGCCCGCAGGGGGGCCACCTTGGCGCGGTAAATTGACGTGGTGACCGTCAGCCCGAGCAAGACGATCAAAACCCCCGACACCTCGACCAGGTGTTGGAGCCCAACCATCGCCTGATGGGAGTCTTTCATGAACTCGGTCAAGGCGGTCCGCTCCGCCCCCTTCAGCCGGGCGCAGAGGGCGGCGACCGCCATCGCCTCTGCCTCGACCCCCTGCAGCACCTGGCGCGCGGGCAGGGGCGAGGCCGTCGGGCTCCACTCTTGCAGGACACGGAGGGTCCGGGCTTCGTAGGTCCCGTACGCGACCTCGATCTCGGCGAGCAGGTCGCGCTCGTGGGGCGAGCCCACAGCCGCCCGTTGGGTGGCGAGCCAGGTCTTGAGTTTGGCTCCTTGCTCCTGGAAGGCCTTGAGCGTTTGACCGTCCTGGCGCCCCTCGGCGCGCAGGATGATCTCATTCAGGTTGAGCAGGCCTGCCTCCACATGTTCGGCCAAGTGGAAGCTCCCGGCCTGGACGGCGGCGAAGTTGGTCTGCAACTGGCGCAGTTGCTGCCAGGCGGACCGGCCGGCCCAGCCGACCAGTGTGGCCAAAAGCACCCCGACCATGGCAAAGGCGCCTAAGCGCAGTCGTACGTTCATCGAATGAGCCGTTAGTAATCTGTGGTGGCTTCCGTCTCACCACCCCAAGCGGGCGAGCCGCGCCCGCTCGGTGTGCAACTAGTTGGCGCGTAACCGCGCGGAGAATAGGCCACCGGTTGGCATAAAGCCAGCTAAATGAAACGTGGCTTGATGCAGCCTGCGGCGATTAGACAACAATCCGTGTGCCAATGTGTGACGTGTGCGGATGATTTCCCATTTTGGCCAGTGCCTGGCCGAGATCGCGGGCCAACCCCATGGGCCATCCATCCTGGGAAGGAGCGGACCCAGGCGATGGGACGCCAGGCGATGGCGGGTGAGGGCGGGTCCCAAGGGGGTGGTGTGGCGGGTGTGGAGCGCTGATCCAGGACCCGGCCCCCGTCCGACCAGGCACTGCGCCGAGGGGAGCCAAGCGGCAACATGAAACGCCGAATTCTGCTGGTGGACGATGAACGGTCGATCCGCGAGTCGTTACGGAAACTTTTGCAGGGAGACGAGTGCGAAGTGGTGCTGGCCGAGGACGGGCAAGAAGCGATCGCCAAGCACGGCCTGGAGCGTATCGACTTGGTCTTGTTGGACTTGAACATGCCACGCCAGGATGGCTGGGCGGTGCTCGAGTGGCTGGCAGAGATCAATCCCCTCCTGCCCGTGATCATCATCACGGGGCGTTGCCACCAGAGCGATCTGGCCGAGGCCGCCGGGGCCGATGCCCTGATGGAGAAGCCGCTGGATGTGCCGGCCTTGCTCCAAACCATCCAAGACCTGCTCGCCGAGTCGGTGGAAAGCCGGGCCCAGCGTGTCGGCCAGCGGGCCTCCCACTTCCGGCACCTGCCGTGCGACGGAGCCGCTTTCCGCGATTTGCAGCTCAAGCGCTTCACGACACCCTATCCCTGCCCGGGCCTGGATCGCCCGCGCCACTCCGATTTATGAAGAAATCCATCCTGGTGATTGATGATGATGTCCAAATCCGCGAGGCCCTGCGCAAGTTCCTCGCGGGCGAAGGCTACCAGGTGTTGGCCGCGGCCGACGGCCAGGCCGGGATCGATCGCTTCGAGGCCCGTCACATCGACCTGTTGCTCCTGGACCTTAATCTGCCCGGCCGGAGCGGCTGGGATACGTACGAACGGGTGACCTCGCGGGATCCACTCCTCCCCATCGTGATCATCACCGGGCGGCACCAGCAACTTCCGCTGGCAATGGCCGCGGGTGTCGGCGCGCTGATGGAGAAGCCCTTGGACCTGCCAGTGCTCCTGGGTACCATCGCCGAATTGCTCGCCGAGGCCCCGGAGTCCCGCCTCCGGCGCCTGGCGGGGTTTCACCCCTCGACTCGTTATGTCCAGCCACGGGCCGAGCGTGTGGTCACGCCGGCGCCCCACCCGCACCCGCGCCCCAACTCCCTTCCCACAGGCGCGTCTTGACTCGGGTCCCCGTTCCTCTCGCCCGGGTGGGCTGCTGTTGGTTCCCGGAACCTCGAATGACGGAACGTCATCACCATGAACATCCAGTACCGATTCCGCGGGCTTAATAACCCCAGGCAACTTCGGGGGTTGATTGAGCGGAAACTCGACCACCTCACCCACCTGATTCCCATCGGGTCCGCCCAGGTGCTGCTCGAGCACCAGCACAACGTGGGGCCGCCGTTCCGCGCCTCGGCCCTGCTCAGCGTGCCCGGGCCCGGGATCCACGCGACGGCGGCGGACCATACCTTGGCCGCCGCGTGGCTGAAAGTCGTCCGGAGCTTGCGCCAGCAGGTCGAGCGCCGGGCGCTCCACCAGCACCTGCGGCTCAAGGGCCGGGGTGAGTGCCGCACCATGGCGAGCCAATGGGGCCATGCCCCGTAGCACGCCGGCGCCCAACGGACCCTCGGCGTCCGCGGTCGCGGCGCGGAACTGACCCAGCGCCGCGTTTAGACCTCCGGGCCAAGCCACGCGCCAGCCGCGGCGGGCCCGCTCTCCCCACCTCCTAAGGCAGAGGGAGGCGTTCCCCCGAGGCCAACTGAGAACGGCCGCCCCTTCAAGCCTTGCCTGCGGACCACCTCTGGCGGAGGAGGCTCAACACCATGAGGCCCGTCCCCAGCAGCACGCCAGTGCTGCCGGCATCGGGCATGGCGGGCGGGCGGTCATCGACCAGCGCTGCGACCCCTTGATCGTGGCTCCCGATACCGTCACCCACTGAGTAATGGCTGGCGAAACTGACGGTCAGGCTCTCCCCGGCCGCGAAGAGCCCGACGAGGTTTTCGCTCTGGATCTCGTAGCCTCCCATCACCGGGGTCTGCGACCAACCCGAGGGGAGGGAAGTGCTCAAGTCGTCGTAGATGCCGTACGTTCGCGTGGTAATCCCATCCGTCACCGTGGCCGTGAAATCAAGGCTATTGCCCGTCCAGGTCGCCCCGGAAGCCCGCACCCAGAACGACCACCGCACATCGGTGTCGGTCGGCATCGTCACCGTTTGGGAGACCGAGCCAAAGTTGGCGCCGTAGCTCAGCGTCGTTCCGGGCAACATCACGGCGTACTGATTTCCGGAGTTGTACGGC
>JAJXTA010000090.1 GCA_021784265.1 bacterium
TTTCTACACCACCGTCGATGTGGCTCGGGTGAGCCAGTTTTTGGCGCGCGCGACGGCAAGCATCCTGCTGCGCATCAGCGGGGCGATGGTCGTGCTGGCCGCCGCGGACTACGGCTACCAGTACTGGCGGACGCACCGGGACTTGATGATGACCAAACAGGAAGTGCGCGACGAGGCCAAGAGCTCGGAGGCCAACCCCGAGATCAAGGCCCGCCGGCGCCGGATGCGCCAGCGGCGCGGCTTTGCCAAGAGCCTGGTCGAAGTGCCGACCGCTGACTTCGTGGTGACCAATCCAACCCATCTGGCGGTGGCGTTGCGCTACGACCGGCGGACGATGAAGGCCCCGCGGGTCGTCGCCAAGGGCTCTCGCCTCCACGCCCTGCGCATTCGCGAGCTCGCCCAGCAGTACCAGGTGCCGGTGATCGAGAACAAGCCGCTGGCCCGGCACCTCTTCAAGTACTGCCGGGTGGGGGCCGAGGTCCCCAGCCAGTTCTACGTGGCGGTGGCCGAGATCCTGGCCTGGGCCTACCGGGTCAACCGCTACCGCTACTACACCGAACAGAACCAACCCGCCTAGGCCATGCCCACGCCTCAGTCCAGCTTGCGGCAGCTCTATAAGCACGGCGACCTGTTGCTCACCGGCGGGTTGTTCGGGACGATCCTCCTGCTGATCTTGCCCGTCTCGCCCCTGTTGCTGGACGGCTTGCTGGCCCTGAGCATCACCCTGGCCTTGCTCATCCTGCTGGTCATCCTCTACGTGCGGGAGCCGGCCGAGTTCAGCGGTTTTCCGACCCTCCTGCTGTTCGTCACGCTCTTCCGCCTCGCCCTCAACATCGCCTCCACCCGCCTGATCTTGTTGGACGGCTATGCCGGCCACATCATCGACGCCTTCGGCAATTTCGTTGTGCGCGGCAACTACGTGGTGGGCGTGGTGGTGTTCTTCATCCTGGTCATCATTAACTTCGTGGTGATCACCAAAGGCGCCGGGCGCATCGCCGAAGTGGCCGCGCGCTTCACCCTGGACGCGATGCCCGGCAAACAGATGGCCATCGACGCCGAGCTGAACGCCGGCCTGATCAACGAAGCCGAGGCCCGAGCCCGCCGCCGGGGGGTCGAGCAGGAGGCGGACTTCTATGGGGCCATGGACGGCGCTAGCAAGTTCGTCCGCGGGGACGCCATCGCCTCGATCCTGATCACCCTCATCAACGTGGTCGGCGGCTTCGCCGTCGGGATCATGCAAAAGGGGATGACGGTGCCGGAGGCCCTGCAACGCTTCACCATCCTCTCCATCGGCGATGGCTTGGTCTCGCAGGTGCCCGCCCTGATCATCTCCACGGCCGCGGGCATCCTGGTCACCCGCGCCGCCTCAAAGGCCGATTTGGGGCAGGAGTTGGGCAACCAGTTGCTGTTCTACCCGCGGGCGATGCAGGTCCTGACCGCGATGCTGACGGTGTTGGCGCTGGTCCCCGGGTTGCCGATGCTCCCGTTTCTGGTGCTGGCCGGCGTGACCGGCGCCACCGCCGCCGCGCTCAAGAAGCACAATCCCGCGCGGGCCGCGGCCGCCGGCGAGTCCGCCACCACCCTCAGCGGCGCCCCCGTCGGCGCGGGAGGGAAGCCCGCCGCCGGCGCGACTGCCGGCGAGAAACTGGAAACGCTGTTAACCGTCGATGCCCTGCAGATCGAGTTGGGCTACGCCTTGGTCGGTCTGGCCGACCTGCGCCGCGGCGGAGATTTGGTCGAGCGCGTTACCGGGGTGCGCCGCACCTTCGCCCAGGAGATGGGCTTGATCTTGCCCCCGGTGCGGCTGCGCGACAACTTGCAGATGGGGGCCAACGACTACCGGTTCCTGGTGCACAACCAGGTGGTGGCCAAAGGGGAACTAATGCCCGGCTATTGGCTGGCCATGAACGCCGCCAATAGCAAGGCCACCTTGAAAGGTGTCCCCACCGTTGAGCCGGTGTTCCAACTCCCCGCCACCTGGATCACCGAGGTGGAGCGCAAGACCGCCGAGGTCAACGGCTTCACCGTGGTGGATGCGGCCTCGGTCTTGGTCACCCACCTCTCCGAGACCATTAAACGTCATTGCCACGAGCTGCTCAGCCGGCAGGCCGTCCAGGCCCTGTTAGACCATCTCAAGCAGACCCACCCGACGGTGGTCAACGAGCTCATCCCGGCCCAACTCACCGTGGGCCAAGTCCAACGGGTGTTGCAGAACCTCCTGGCCGAGGGGATCTCGATCCGCAACCTCGCGGGCATCCTCGAAAAGGTCAGCGACCACGCGGCGGTGACCAAGAATCCGGACGACCTTTCCGAGCATGCCCGACGGGCCTTGGCGGTGCAGATCACCAAGCCGCTCCAGAGCGAGACCGGCCAATTGCGCGCCATCACCTTGGACCCGCGGTTGGAACAGCAGATCGCTCAGGGGATGCGCCAGGCGTCGGCGGAAACCGCCTTGGCGATCGAACCCAAACTGACGCGGCATCTGGTGGACGCCCTTTCCCGCGCGGTGCAGCAGATGTTGGCGGCGGGCCAACCCCCGGTGATCCTCTGCGCCCCGGCCATCCGCCTGGCCTTCCGCCGCTTCTTCGAGGCCACGTTCGCCGACCTGAACGTGCTGGCGTATAGCGAGATCCCACCCCGGGTCGAGGTCCTGAACGCCGCCACCATCGGCGCGCCTGAATGAAAGTGATACCCTTTATCGCCAACTCCGCGGCCGAGGCGGTGGAATTGGTTCGTGCCCAGCTCGGGCCCGAAGCCGTTGTGCTGAGCGTGCGCCCGATCCCCGCAAGCGGGCTGGCGCGGCTCTGGCAGGGGCCGCGGATCGAGGTGCTGGCGTACCGGCCAGACCCGCCTCCCGGCGAGGACGCGCCCCTGGCGGCGCTGCGGCTGGAACTGGCCGAGATCAAACGCCAACTGGTCACCCCCCCACCGCCTAGCCTGGTCCCACCCATCGCGCCGGCCAGTGAGGCCTTGGCGCCGCGCTATGACCCCGCCCCGCCGCCGCGCGCGGGCGGGTGGCAGAGCGGCGCCGTGCTCGAGGCGTTGGGCCTCCTGCCCCTCCACGCCCAACGGTTGGTCGAAGAGCTGCGGACCGAGCACGGCGCGGCGCCGCCCGCGACGCTGGGAGAAGAGTTGGCCTTGATCCGCGCCGCCCTGACCCGGCGGTGGCGCCCGGCGGCCACCGCGCCGGCCAGGGCGCATGTGTTTGTCGGGCCGCCCGGGGTGGGCAAGACGACCTCTCTGTGCAAGTGGCTGGCCCAACTGACCCTGTTGGCCGAGCAACCCGCGCGCGTCTGGCGCTTGGATGGCGCCACTGCCAATACCGCCGAACTGCTGACGGTCTATGGCGAAATCCTTGGCGTCCCCGTCGAGCGCTTGCCGCAGCCGGGAACGGACCTGGCGGCCGACGCCACGCTCTTCATCGATCTGCCGGGCGTCGCCGCCCACGACGCGACCGCCCTAAGCGAGCTGCGCCAGCGGCTGGCGACCCTGCCGTCGGCGAGCGTGCACCTGGTCCTCAACGCCGCTTACGAAACCCCCACGCTGCTGGCCCAGGCGCGCGCGTTCAGCACCCTCCCGCTGGCCGACCTGATCCTCACCCATCTGGATGAAGAGACCCGCTGGGGCAAATTGTGGAACCTGGTGCTGGGCACAAATTGCCACCCGCGGTTTCTGAGTGCCGGGCAGAATATTCCGGGGGACTTCGTGGCGGCGAGCGCCGAACTCCTCCTGGCCCACAGTTTCCCCGCTGCCAGCGGGCCGCCGGGCGGGTCCGCCGGACACGGCGCGAGCTGGCAAGTCTCCTGCTAAGCAGGTGGGCGCGGTCTTGGCTATGAAACTGATGATGTTAGTGGGCGGTTTGATCGGCTTTGTCATCGGTCTGGTGTTTGGCCTGCTTCAGGGCAGCCCCTGGCCGTCGGTGCTGTGGCGGGCGAGCGTGGCCGCGTGTGTGGCGGGCTGGTTGATGCGCTGGTGGGGCGGGGTCTGGGTTAACAGCATCACCCAAGTGTACCGCGAGCGCCTGGAGCAGTCCCTCCAGGCGAAGAGCCCCAGCCCTGAAAAGAACTGACCGCTATGACCGCACAAACAACCTGTCCCAGCCAGCCCCCGGCCGCCCGCGACGGCCGCGCCGCTCCGCGCCGCCCGGCCTGGCGCCGGGGCTACGGCAAGATGGTCGCCGGCAGCTCCGCCGAAGAGGAGATGGTCAAGGAGTACCTGCCCTTGGTGAAGACCGTGGTTGGCCGGCTGGCCATGACCCTGCCGCCGCACGTCGATCTCGACGATCTGCACAGCGCCGGTTTGGTGGGCTTGCTCAATGCCGTCCGTCAATTTGATCCGCGCAACGGCACCGCCTTCGAAACCTACGCCCGGGTCCGGATTCGCGGGGCCGTGTTCGATGAGCTGCGCCGCTTGGACTGGGTGCCCCGGTCGGTGCACGCGAAGGCCCGCAGGGTGCAGACCGCCATGCGTGAGCTGGAGCAGGCCAAGGGCCAAATCCCCGCCCCCGCCGAGGTCGCCGCCGCGCTGAACCTGTCCCTTCCCGACTACGAGCAATTACTGGCCGAGATTCAGCCCGCCTGTTTTGTCTGCCTGGATTCGGCCCAGAACGGCGACAACGAGCACGGGGCCAGCAATTACGAAGCCATTACCGACCAGTCCCAGGAGGATCCGGTCGAAGGGACCTCGAAGCGGGAATTGGCCCGCCTCATCGCCGAACGCCTGGAGCAATTGCCGGAGATGCAGCGCAAGGTGTTGGCCTTATACTATTTCGAGGACCTGCGCTTGCGCGAAATCGCGGAGGTCTTTGGCCTGACGGAATCGCGCATCTGTCAGATTCACGCGCAGGCCATTCTGGCGATCAAATCGTATCTGCAGAAATGTGACGCTGTGGTTTGCTAGCCGCGCCGCTCCCGGTTGACCTCATGATCATCCTCCTCGGCGCCATCATTGTCACCGTCTCGGTGCTCGGGGGGGTTGTTTTGGGTCACGGCAAACTCTTCGCCCTCCTCCAGTGGTCGGAGTTCATTGTGATCTGCGGTTGTATGGTCGGGGCCTTGGTGACGATGTCCCCGCGCAAGGTCCTGGTGGACCTGATCAAGCAGGCGCTGGCCTCGCTGCGTGGGGCGCCTTACAACAAAGAGGCCTACATGGACCTGCTCAAAGCCCTCTACGAGCTGTTCATGCTCGGCCGCCGCAACGGCATGATCGCCTTGGAGGAACATGTGATGGGCCCCCAAACCAGCAGCATCTTCACCAAGTACCCCTCCTTCATTAAGAACCACCATGCCGTCGAGTTCCTCTGCAACAGCCTGCGCCCGATCATCGACGGCAAGATCAAGCCCGACCAACTCAAGTTGATCCTCGAGATCGAACTGGAAAGCAAAGAGGCCGAGCACCACGCCCCGGTGACCGTGCTCAGCCGCACGGCCGATTCCTTGCCCGGCTTCGGGATCGTGGCCGCGGTGTTGGGCATCGTGATCACCATGGGCTCGATTGGCGGGCCGGTGGACATGATTGGCAAGCACGTCGCCGCCGCCCTGGTCGGCACGTTTCTGGGCATCCTCATCTCCTACGGCTACTTGAATCCGCTGGCCTTGAATCTCGAGTTTCTTGGGCAGGCCGAGCTGGCGTACACCAAGTGTATCGCCGACTCCGTCGTCGGCTTTGCCCACGGCATGGCGCCCATCATGGCGGTCGAAGTCGCGCGCCGCGGGCTCAGCAGCGACGTCCGCCCCTCGGCCGACGAACTGGAACAGCTCCTCAAGGCGATGACCAAGGGCAAGTAGGCGGCCGGCCGGGGTCGGGCCGCGCCCAACAAAAACGCGATTGGAGTCTTGCTTTTTCCCCACGGCCGGCTACGTTGCCGGGTGTGGGAAGGATTGGGTGGTGATGAGGCTACGCGACGATCATGTGGGTTCCGCGGTTGTGCCCGTGCCAACACAAGACACGAGGGTCGCGGCCGCGATGCCGCAACCCAGGGGCGGGGGCTCCTCGGTCACGCCACCCCGGAGGAGAGCAGGCTGTTCATTCGCAAGAGAGGAGGGTGGAGTCATGGAGGTCAACAATGTACTGGTGACGGTGTACGAATTGCCGGGCTGTGCGATGTGTCAACGGGCGCGGGAGTTCTTAGCCGACCATCATGTTCGGTTTACCAGTGTCAACGTCCTGAAGCACCCCAGTGTGCTGCGGGGCGTGGTGCCCTGTTACTACTGCGCCTTCCCGATCCTGCGCGTCGGGCGGGAGACGGTCAGCGGCTTCGGGCGCGACCGGCTGCGGCGGGCGCTGGAGTTGGCGCGTGGGGCGCCGCTGGGCCCGCCCCTGCCACCGGCCCGCGGACGGCGCCCCGCCGAGAGCGCGGTGGGGTGTGCCGACCGGCATTGCCCCCTGGTGCTGGCGTGAGGGGCGTCGCGGGCAACGCGCGGAGATGAGGCTAACCACCTGGTTGAGCGCGTGGCTGTGCGCGGCCTCTCTGGCCGCCGGGGAGCTGCCGCCGCTGGTCCTGCCGGCCGGCGTGGGCGTCAACATCCACTTCACGCGCGATCATGCCCGCGACTTGGACCTGATCGCCGCGGCCGGCTTCAAGTTCGTGCGCATGGACTTCGGTTGGAGCGGCGTCGAACGGAGCCGAGACACCTACGACTGGTCGGCCTACGACGACCTGACGGCGAATCTGGAACGGCGGGGTCTGCGCGCGATTTACATCCTGGATTACTCGAACCCCCTCTACGAGACGGAGGTCGTCAGCCGCAACCCGCTCACCCACGCCGAACAACGGGATACCGCCTCGCCGCGGCACCCGGAGAGCGTGGCGGCGTTTGCCCGTTGGGCCGCCGCCGCCGCCCGGCACTTCCGGGGCCACCGCATTATCTGGGAGGTATGGAACGAGCCGAACATCAGCTTTTGGAAGCCCGCACCCGACGTGCGCCAGTATCGGACGCTGGCCCTGGCCACCTGCCGGGCCCTCCGGGAGGCCGACCCCACGGCCACCATCATCGGCCCGGCTTCTTCCACGTTCCCGCTGGAGTTCCTCACCGGCTTTTTCGAGGCGGGGGTGCTGCAGTACCTCGATGCGGTGAGCGTTCACCCCTACCGTCCTTACCGGAAGCCGCCGGAGACTGTCCTCGAGGATTATCGGAAGCTGCGGGCGTTGCTGAGGCGGTATCTCCCGGCCGGCAAGCGGCCGATGCCGATCATCAGCGGCGAGTGGGGCTACGCCTCGCACAACCGGGGGGTCTCGCCGGAGACGCAGGCCGCCTTCCTGGTCCGCCAGCAACTGGTCAACCTGCTGGCCGGCGTCCCGCTCTCCATCTGGTATGATTGGAAGAACGACGGTCCCGACCCCGCCGAGGGGGAGCACAACTTCGGCACCGTCACGGCCGACCTTCAGCCCAAACCCGCCTACCGGGCGGTCCAGGTGTTGGTCCGTGAGCTGGCGGGTTACCACGTGGCGCGTCAGTTGGCCACCGGGAGCAAGGAGGACTACGTGGTCGTGTGCGCCGACCGAACGGGAGCGGAGAAACTCGCCGTCTGGACGACCGGCTCGCCGCATCGCGTCACGCTGGCGGCGCGGTTCAAACGCCATTGGCTGGTGAACCTCCACACGGGTACGGGCCAGACGTTTACGGCCAGCCAGGAGGGTGCGGAGGGCCACGGGGTCGCCCCGGCCGCCTCGCCAGCGCCCCTCCAATTGACACCCGCGGGCGTGGTCCTGGAGTTGACGCCGATGCCCGGCTTCGTCGCCCTTCGCGGCGTTCGCTTGCGGACACCGGCCCTCAAACCTGGCCCCGGCTGAGCGAACGGGGCGCGTCGTCGGGCCGCGCGACAACGGTCCGCGGGACGCGGACATCTGGGCGCTTTCCTCCGGTGGGCTTTGGGCGTTAGATGGGGGTGAAGCATCATGCGCCTGTTGATCGTCGAGGATGAACGCAAGGCTGCCGCCTACCTGCGCAAGGGACTGACGGAGAGCGGCTTTGTGGTCGATGCCGCGCCGGACGGCGAGGCGGGGCTGTATCAGGCCACCGCCACGGACTACGACCTGATCATCCTGGACGTGCTGCTGCCAGGGCGCGACGGTTGGTCGGTGCTGACCGAGCTGCGCCGGCGCGGTCGGGCCACGCCGGTCCTGTTTCTCACCGCCCGGGACGCCATTCAGGACCGGGTGCGGGGCCTCGAGTTGGGGGCCGACGATTACCTGGTCAAACCCTTCGCCTTTTCGGAGCTCCTTGCCCGGGTCCGCTCCATCTTGCGGCGCGGCCCTGGACGCCAGCCCGAGACGGTTCGGGTCGGGGACTTGGAGTTGGACCTGCTGCGGCATCGTGCCGTGCGCGCCGGGGCGCGGCTGGAGCTGACTCCAAAGGAGTTCGCCCTGTTGGAACTGCTCGCCCGCCGGGCGGGGGAAGTGCTGACGCGGACCCGGATCGCCGAGCAGGTTTGGGAAATGAATTTCGATAGCGAGACCAACGTGGTG
>JAJXTA010000091.1 GCA_021784265.1 bacterium
GAAGGCGCGGATTTTGGCAGGGCACCGAATGGCGCGAGCCCGCCCGGACCGGCACCCCCCGGAACTTTTTTTTGGCGCGCGCTTAGGCGAGGATTTGGGCGTCTCCGGCTCCGCGGCCTGGAGCCACGCGCCCGGTATCAGGTCATCGACCTGGACGCGCCCGCCCCCTCCACCCGCTCGGGTCGGGCACTCATGACGGAGGGACTGGCCGTGACACTCCCGACCGCACCCGCGGCGAAGCTCGTGACCTACCAAAGGGTCCGCTGAGCCGCGCGGAACAGCCCCCCGATTGAGAGCTTGCGCTTCCAGGTCGGCCGCCAGTTGGTTCAAGTGCGCAGAGTCCGATCCTGGGCGCCGGCCCGGTGGACCGGCCTTGAGGATGAACGGGCGGCGGAGGGCACACGGCCTTGCGGCCCAACCCACCGCGGATGGTCGTGTTGACAGCCTGCTTGGAACTCGTGCGGGAGCGGTGCATGGGCTCGCGCGGCATCCGCTCGACCTCCTCGTCTCAGGTCACGGTCGTTCGCCTGGGCGCATGATGGTGGCCGACGCCCTTGTGGTCAACATGGTGCGGGTCGGCGGCGGCAGGAGGGCCCGAACGACTTAGCCGGTCCAGGAGCAACGCGCGTGGTGGCCTCCCCCGAGGCCGAGTGCAACGCGCGTTAGCAAAAGGCGGAGAAGCTGGGGCACGGCTCGCGGATCACCGCCGATTACCGGGAGGCGAGTAATGCTTGCTCGCGTCGTCCAGCACGAGCACCCAGTCGAGCATCTCACCGTCATTCGGCGGGACGAACTCGCGTTGACCGGTGTTGGGAAACACGCCGATGACCGTCGCCTGGCCACTGCGTGGATTGAACCACCACGCCTTGACCTGGGCCCCGGTAATCTTGTCCAGGTGGACCCTGAACCGACGGCCCACTGGCGCATAAACCAGGGCGTAGCTGCCGGCGGCATCGCGCGTGGCGACGAACCGATAGCGCCCCGCGCCGGGCACCGCCGTGGGCACGCGGTCGGTCACGATCACCGAATCGTCTGGCACCCGGTTCAGGTAGGGACGAGACTCCAGCAACCAGCGCGCGAATTGCATTTGCGCGGCGCCGGGCTGGTGGATCGCCTCGAACCAGGGCATGAGCGGATGGTTGATCGGGGTTCTGCCCGGCGCCCACATCTGCCAGACGGCGTGGTTGCCGTAAGTGTGGCCGCAGGCGCCGCTGAACAAATCCCAATACAGGGGCCGACGAACGTCCGCGGCGATGGAGTGACCGAGCCGGTCGGCATCGAACGAGAGCGGGTGGTCCTCGTAAAGCGGCTCGCCATCCAGCACCGGTTTGACGGGGGTCCGATCGTAATCCATACGCGTCTGGTCATAGTGGCCGGTGAGTTCCGCCGCGTGTCCATTCTGGCGCATATTGAAATCCAGCCAGTCCGCGTCAGGGAAGTATTGCCCTGACCCACTGCCGCCGGTGGGATGCAGCGTCATCAAGTGTGCACCGGCGTCACCGGCGCGCAGACCCCGCGCCATCGCCTCGAGGATGGTCCGTTGCCTGTCGTTTTCCACTGGCCGGTCCCCGCCCAGAATCCAGATCAGGCCGGCGTCCTTGTACCGACGACCCAGCCACGCCCCGTAAGCCGCGGCGTTTTGGGGCGTGAAAACCTCCGGGCCAACACCCCACTTCTTGTTCCACTTGTCGCCCCACGTCGGCAACATGCCGAGGTAAAGACCGAGGGCATTAGCCCTAGCGACAACCCAGTCCACCTGCTCGAAATAGGCCTCGTTCGGCCGGGTGGGATCGTTCCCGATCAACGGGCGCTGCCCGTAGGGATTGGGATCATTGAGTCCGTCGAGTTCCGCGAGTACCACGGCTTGGATCACCGTAAACCCCTTCTGCGCGCGGTCCTCCAGATAACGGGCGGCATCCGCGCGGTTGAGCCGGTGGAAGAGCTCCCACGCCGTGTCCGCGAGATAGAAGAAGGGCGCACCATCGGCGGCAACGAGGAAACGGTGGTTGGCGCTGACGTACAACCGCGGCAGGGGCGCCGGCGCGGCGAACCACCGGGCGCTGCGCGGCTTCAGCGTTGGCTCGCCTCCGGCGGCGGCTCCGCTCACCGCCTGCCTCGCGAGACTCATGTCGGCGGTTCTGAATACCGCGGGTTTCCACCGGTCGCCGAGGGCGCCCGGCGTGACCCGGTGGGTGACGTCCACCTCGAGCGGGCGGTGGTACGGCTGCTGGGGTTGGACGAAAGGCGTGAACCGCGCCGTCTCGCCTGGCGGCAGCGCATTCGTGCCAAGGCTGGAACTGCTTTGCCTCGCCCCCCAGTCCTGGACCGAGAGGCCGAAGGTCGGCGGGGAGTTTCCCAGGTCCGAGCCGGTGACCGTCTGGGCGGAGCCGGTACGGATGCCCCATACCACGGCCAGCATGGCCAGCGCCAGCGGCGGAGGGATGGAGTGGCGGTCCCGGTTGCGGGGATGGTTCTTCATGCCAAGCATGAGGTCATACGCCGATTGTCTCTAGAACAGCCCCTCTGATCAAGGTGGGGATGTCGAAGAACAGGCCCCCGTCCCCTGTTCTGTCTGTCCCGGTCCTCGGCAGAGGGAACTCCACACGCCCGTGTTCTCGACCCCGTTTCACTCCGAGGCGGAAAGAGCTCCCCCGATGAGAACGAACGTGCGCGCCGCCAAGTCTGAAGCCAAGCAGGGACCTGGCCTGGCCGTCCAGCCTGAGTCGGCCCGCCCCGACCGCCTCGCCGCATGGGACGGGCGGGCGAGGGTCGGTGGTGCGCCCGGGCACCTCGGCGGCCAAGAGGACGGATCACCGAGCCCAGGGACCACCCCATCCGCATGAGGAACGCGGAGGCTGGTTCCGCATGCTTTTCGATCGACGTTGGAGCAGCAGGCCCCAATCGATCCCATCAGGGGCCTGGCTGGGGCAATTCCCTGAGTTTAAATGGTCGGGACGGTGAGATTTGAACTCACGACCTTCTGAACCCCATTCAGACGCGCTACCAAACTACGCTACGTCCCGGCCATCGCGCCCGGCTGGGCAGCCGAGCAGACAGCAGCCTAGCCCGGACCCAAGGACGTTTCAACACTTTTCGCCGGGCTAAACCCCGAGCACTTTCACCACCACGGTCGTCAGATCGTCTAACTGCGCCGCCCCCTGGGCGAACGCCCGCACGGCGGCATGGAGGGCTTCGACGATTTCCTGGGCCGAGCGGTGGCGATGGGCGCGCAAGGTGGCCAGCACCCGCTCGGTGCCAAAGAATTCGTTGTCGGGGGACATGGTTTCCTCGAACCCGTCGGTAAGCAGCACCACCGTGTGGCCAGGCTCCAGGGACACCGGTTCGGACTCGGGGTAGATGGTGTCCGGCCGGACGCCGAGGGGCACGCCGCCCCGCTTGAGGAGGTGCTTGACCTCTCCGGCGGCATCGAGCACGTAGCCCGGAGGGTGGCCGGCGTTGGCGTAAACCAGGGTCCGGTCCGCCGGGTCGAGCCGCGCCAGCAGCACGGTCACGAAGCGCTCGTTGCCCAAGTCCTCGGCCAAGACGCGATTGGCGCGGTTGAGGACGTCGCTGACGTGCTCCCGGTTGAGCGCCACGATGCGGAGGTAGGCTCGGGTTTCGGCCATCAAGAGCGCTGGTCCGATGCCATGCCCGGTGGCGTCGCCCACCACGATCCCGATCCCGTCGTGGAGCATGGGCAGGTAATCGAAGTAATCGCCGCCGGTCGCCTCGGCCGGATAGGAAACCCCGGCGAGGTCATAGCCGGTGACCGCCGGGGCGGCCTTGGGGAAGAGCCGTTGCTGGATGTCGCGCGCCACGCGGAACTGCTGTTCCCGGTCGCGCAGGGCCTGCTCGGCCTGCTTGCGCTCGGTGATGTCGCGGATGAAGGCGACGAACCACCCCTGGCCCTTCATCTCGATATCGCTGAAGGCGATGTCGATGGGGAACAAGCGCCCGGACTTGTGTCGGCCGACGGTTTCACTGGTGTGGCGCTGACTCTTGGCCGCGCCAGGCTGCCAGGGGCAGTGCAGGCCGGCGGGCAGGTCGGCCGGCAACTCTTCCGGCTGCAAGACCAGGAAGCTCCGGCCGACCAGCTCGGCGGGGAGATAGCCGAACATCTCCTGCACGGCGGGGTTGACGAACCGGACATCACCCGCGGCGTCCATCAGGACGACCCCGTCCGGGGAGTTCTCCCACAGCAGGCGGTAACGCAGCTCGCTCTCCCGCAGGTTATGCTCCGCCTCGCGCCGAGCCGCGCGATTGGCGGCCTCGCGCAACTCCCGCTCGACAGCCGGGATCAGGCGGCCTAACTGGCCTTTGATGAGGTAATCGTGGGCGCCAGCCTTCATCGCGGCCACCGCCGTGGCCTCTCCGATGCCGCCGGAGACGATAAGGAACGGCAGGTCCAACCCCGTCTCTTGCAGCAGCCGCAGCGCCGCCGGGGCGTTGAACTGGGGCATTTCGTGGTCGGAGATGACGAGGTCCCAACTCTGCGTGGCCAAGGCCTCCCGCATCCCGCCCGCGGTGTCCACCCGTTTCCAGGTGACCTCGTAGCCGCCTTGCCGCAACAGGTTGACAAGCAAGGCAGCGTCGAACTCCAGATCTTCGATTAGCAACACGCGCAGCGACGGCTTCATGACGACACCGTTGGTCTCGGGTCCAATCCGGGCCGCACTGTAGGGAGCCCGCCACGGCGACGCCAGCGCAATTGCCGCCGCCGGTCAGCGGGTCAGCGGGCGCCGCCGGCGGCTGAAGTCAAAAACGCCTCGACCGTGGCGCGATCGGGGATGCCCGCCTGTCCGCCCGGTTGGGTCGCCTTGAGGGCCGCCGCCGCCGCCGCGAAGCGGACGCAGCCGCTCGCGTCCACGCCGCGGGCCAGGGCCGAGGCATACGCGCCGTGGAACACATCGCCACACCCGGTCGTGTCCACCGGCGTGACAGGGAAGGCCGGTTGGTGACGGGTGCCTCCGTCGGCGAGGGCATAATAGCACCCCTCCTCGCCGACCGTGATAGCCACGACGGCCCGTCCCGGGCCCCCCAGGGCCGGCAACGCGGCCGCAGGGTCCCCGCACCCGGTCAGCCGCCGCGCGAATTCCGCCGACACGATCAAATGGTCCACCAGGGCAAGCAGCTCCGCAAACCCCGCGACGTCGTCGCGCTCCAGATCGGCCACCACCGGAATGCCCGCCTCGCGGGCCAGCCGCGCGGCGCGCACCATGCCGGGGACCCCGAAATGATCGACCAACAACACCCGGCAGGCGCGAATGATATCGGCGGAGGGGGCGTCGTCCGCCGCCCCTTGCGAGCCGTTCAAATCGAAAAAGATGTTCCGCGTGCCGGTCTGCTCGTCCACGACGATGATCGAGGCCACCGGACGCGCGCCGGGGCGAAACACCCGCTCGGCGGTGTCGATCCCTTCCCGGGTGAAGGTCTCGAGCACAAAGCGAGACAACTCGTCCTCGCCTAAGGCGCCCGCGTAGGCGCAGCGCGCGCCGAGGCGGGCGGCGGCGACTAGGGCGGTGGCGGTGAGACCGCCGCAGTGCCGGGACCGGCGGCGGATCCGCGTCTTGGTGTCGGGCGGCGGGAAGCTCTCCACGTAGAGCAGATCATCGACCGCGACACAGCCCAGTCCGAGGACATCGCAGGCGGTGCTCATGGCGTAGCCGGCACAGAGGCCAAAGAAGGCGAGGCCGGCGCCGGCACCGGCAACACCCGCTCGAAGCAGGCCACGTCCAGCCACCGCCCGAACTTGAAGCCCACTTGGCGCAAAAGCCCGACCTGCTCGAACCCGAGACGCTGATGCAAGCGGATGCTGGGAGCGTTCTCGGCGTCGATCAGGGCCAGGATGGCGCGCAACCCGCGGGCGCGCGCCGCCTCCACCAGCGGCCCCAGCAGGCGCGTGCCCAAACCGCACCCCCGATGCCGCGCGGCCACGTACACCGAGTTCTGGGCGGTGAACCGATAGCCCGCCCGATCATGAAACTGGAAGAGCGAACTCCACCCCAGCACGGGGCCGCCGGGGCTGGCGGCCACCAGGACCGGCCAGTGGCCTTCTTGGTGATGGGCGAACCACAACGCCCGCTGCTCCATCGTCTGCGGCCGCTCGTCGTAGGTGGCGGTGGTCTCGAGCACCGCTTCGTTGTAGATCTGCAGAATGCCGGGCAAATCCCCCGGCAGGGCCGCGCGGATCTGGACGCTGTTCATGGTGGCGGGAGTTATCAAAGCATCTTCTGATGAAAGAAAGCGGAAAATGTTCGGGCGGGCCCGCGCCGGGAACCGCCCGGCGGCTCAAGGGGCGGCCTCGGCGTCGAGCCGGCGCAGGAGGGCGGCCATGGTCAGCGCCGTCTGCGCCGCCTCCGCCCCCCGATTGTGGCGGCGGCCCAAACACCGCGCCCGGGCCTGGTCTTCGTCGCCGAGCAGCAAGACCTCATGCGCGATGGGAACGCCGGTCTCCACTTGCAGCCGCGCCAGGTTGTCGGTCACCGCCCGCCCGATGAGGTCGGCGTGGGCGGTCTGCCCCCGCAGGATGACGCCCAGGCAAATCAGCGCCTCGTAGGGCGGGCGGCGGCACCGGGCCAAGCGCCCAGCCACCACGGGAATCTCGAACGCACCCGGCACCCGCACGACGCGGAGAACCGTTGCCCCGGCCCGCTTCAATTCCCCCCGGGCGGCCCGGACCATCGCGTTGACGTACCGGGCGTTGTAGCACGAAGCGACAATGGCGAACCGGCCACCCCGCGGGGCACGGCGCCGAGTGGAAGGGAGCGGAGTCAGCATAAAGCAGGCGGGCCAAACTCGCGGTGGCGCTACCGGTCCTGGGGTCAGATCAGATGCCCCATCTTCCGCCGTTTGGTGTCGAGGTATTTGGTGTTATGTGGATTGGGCGGGATGCGGATCGGGACTTGCTCGACGATTTCCAGCCCGTAGCCCTCGAGGCCGACCACTTTCTTGGGGTTGTTGGTGAGCAGCCGAATGGTGCGCAGCCCCAGGTCCGCCAGGATTTGCGCCCCCAGACCGTACTCGCGCAGGTCCATCCCGTAGCCCAATTTGAGGTTGGCTTCGACGGTGTCGTAGCCTCGTTCCTGGAGTTTGTAGGCCTTGATCTTGGGCGCCAAGCCGATCCCGCGGCCCTCCTGGCGCATATAGACCACCACGCCTCGGCCGGCCTCGGCCACTTGCCGCATCGCTTGCCGCAGTTGGGGCCCGCAGTCGCAGCGTTGCGACCCGAACACGTCACCGGTCAGGCACTCGCTGTGGACGCGGACCAACACGTTCTTGCGACCAGCGACCTGGCCGCAGACCAGCGCCACGTGGTGTTGGTCGTCGAGCTTGGACCGGTAGAGGTGCAACTCGAACGGCCCGTATTCGGTGGGCAGCTTGACCACCTCGATCGGCTCGACGAGCTTCTCCCGCGTGCGCCGGTACTTGATGAGGGCCTCGATGGTGCAGAGCTTAAGGCGGTGGCGCGCGGCGAACCGGCGCAGCTCCGGCAGCCGCGCCATCGAGCCATCATCGCTCATGATCTCGCAAATGACCGCGATCGGCCGCCCGCCGGCCAGGGTCACTAAGTCCACCGCGGCCTCGGTGTGCCCGGCCCGTTGAAGCACCCCTCCCGGCTTGCCGCGCAAAGGGAAGACGTGCCCCGGTTGCGCCAAGTCTTCCGGCACTGCGGTCGGGTCCGCCATCACCTGGATCGTCCGGGCGCGGTCCCCGGCGCTAATGCCGGTCGAGATGCCGCGGGCGGCGTCCACACTGACCTGGAAATCGGTCTTAAAGGTCTCCCGATTTTGGACCACCATTTGCTCGATCCCCAGTTGCCGCAGCCGCTCCGAGGACGTGGGCACGCACACCAGACCCCGGCCGTACTTGGCCATGAAATTCACCCCAGCGGGGGTCACGAACTCGGCGGCCATGACCAGGTCCCCCTCGTTCTCCCGGTCGGCATCATCGACTACAATCACCATCCGGCCGCGCCGCAGGTCAGCGACGACCGATTCGATGCTGTCAAACGACTCACTTCGCACCACCACAGCCTAGCGCGTACCGGGCGGGGGTCGAGCCCAGAATCGGGCCCACGGGCGGCCAGGCGGCACTGCCCGAAGCCGAGGTGGACGTGGTTGGGGGGCATGGGCGCAAGCCGCTTTCAGGCGGCTCGAAACGTGCTCCCGCCCGGCCGGGCGCTCCCGCGGAGCCGGAACCGAGACTGCGGCCCCCGTCGAGCCGGCACACCCGCAGAGCGGGCTTGCCCGCCCATCGAAGCGGCTGCATCCTCAACAGGGTGTTACCGCATCCCAACGCGACGGAGCGCGCGCGCCATGCCAAGCGAGCCAGCGCCGCGGTCGTGCCGAACCGATCGCTCGAGGGCTGTCGCCCTCCGGCGGACGGACGCGAGTCGGCTGGAGACGGTTTGCCGCTTCGGCGCTGGGC